>JADJPZ010000004.1:2708125-3016250 GCA_016713025.1 Saprospiraceae bacterium
TTCTTTTCCGTAGCGCATAAACCCTCTCTTTTCATCGCTTGCACCATACACAATTCTATCGATCTGAGACCAAAACAAGGCTCCTGAACACATGATACAAGGCTCAAGTGTCACAAATAATGTACAGTCTTTCAGATATTTACTGCCTAAATAAGCTGATGCCGTAGTGATTGCCAAAATTTCTGCGTGAGCAGTGACATCATTCAGCAGTTGAGTTTGATTGTGTGCTCTGGCTATGATTTGATTGTGAGAAACTATTACTGCTCCTACCGGCACCTCGCCTGTATCACGAGCTTTCTCAGCCTCTTTAATGGCCTGAAGCATATAGTATTCATCTGTGTAAACAGTCAACATGTTTTCTTTCAGTTTTGCACGCAAAAGAAATATATTTTAAATTGAAAAGATAGAGAAAACAGAAAAATATAATATTTGGAGTAAATATTCAGGCAAAGTTTTTGTCCTCAAACGATATCTTTCTACTTTTGCGCATGGAATACTTAAATACAATTCACCAGATTGAAGAAGCACTGACATTTGATGATGTGCTGCTCATACCCTCCTACTCAGAAGTTCTTCCCAGAGAAGTAGACATCTCTACCCAATTTACCACAGATCTCAGGATCAAAGCACCCATAGTCTCGGCAGCGATGGATACAGTGACAGAGTATAAACTGGCTATTGCTATGGCAAGAGAGGGCGGACTTGGCATCATTCATAAAAATATGACTATAGAAGCTCAGGCCAACCAAGTTAGGTCTGTCAAAAGATCTGAAAGCGGTATGATCCTCGATCCTGTAACGCTCACACAAGATGCCAAAGTAAAGGACGCTCATCACCTCATGTTTATCAATAAAATCGGTGGAATCCCAGTAATCGATAATCAAAATAAACTCATAGGGATACTGACTAACAGAGACCTTAGATTTGAAACAGAAGCCGATCGTAGTGTCACAGAAATCATGACCAAGGATCGTTTGATCACCGCACCAAAAGGAACTACACTCGGACAAGCAAAGGAAATACTTCAAAAATATAAAATAGAAAAACTACCGGTCGTTGATGAAAACAATACTCTCATAGGCCTGATCACTTACAAAGACATCATGAAACTTGAAAATTTTCCAAATTCTGCCAAAGACACACACGGAAGATTGTATGTAGGTGCTGCTGTAGGTGTTTCAAAAGATCTTTTCGAACGTGTAGATGCTTTAGTACATGTAGGGGTGGATGTGATCTGTATTGATACAGCTCACGGACATTCAAAGGGAGTATTGGATGCTATAGCATCAGTAAGAAAAAAACATAAAAATCTACAAATTGTAGGTGGTAATGTAGCTACTGCAGAAGGTGCAAAAGCTTTGGTTGATGCCGGCGTCAATGGTGTGAAGGTAGGTGTTGGTCCTGGTAGTATATGTACGACAAGGATTGTTGCAGGTGTTGGAGTTCCCCAGCTGTTTGCTATAATGAATGCAGCAAAAGGGCTGGTAGGTACAGGCATACCTATCATCGGTGATGGAGGTATAAGATATACTGGAGATATTGCTAAAGCACTGGCTGCTGGGGCCAGCACCATCATGGCAGGATCCCTTTTTGCAGGAACTGAAGAAGCACCCGGAGAAACCATTTTGTTTGAAGGAAGAAAATTTAAAGTATATCGTGGTATGGGATCCATAGGTGCCATGGAGCTCGGTAGTAAAGACAGGTACTTTCAGGATGTAGAAGATGATGTAAAAAAATTGGTGCCTGAAGGCATAGAAGGCAGAGTTCCCTTCAAAGGATCTGTTTCAGAAGTTATGGTCCAATACCTCGGAGGGCTACGTGCAGGCATGGGTTATTGTGGAGCACCCAATATCGCTTCAATGCAGAAAGCTAAGATGGTCAGAATTTCCGGTTCAGGTATTTTGGAAAGTCATCCGCATAACATTACAATCACCAAAGAATCACCGAATTATAGCAAAAAAGGCTAATGCTCCCACTCGGGTATTAAAAAAAATATTTTTTTTTTTACAAAACATTAAACCTTTAAGTAATCTATTGAATACTGGATTACAAAAATTTAATGAAAATATTAAAAAAATACGAATATTAAGAAACTAAATATGTTGGTTTTTCGTTTACTGTAGAGTTGCAAGTTATGATATCAGTACGTACATTTGCAGTATCCAAAGGCAGTAATTAAGTTATCTTACCCGTGGTGCTTTAATACTATCTTTGGGTTTTAAATTTGACAATAGGTAATGCAGTAATCTTGTACTGTATCAAAAATAAAAGGTGATTCACCTGTAAGAAGTAGTTTTCTTATTTTGAGACCTTAGTCGAAAGAGCCCTCGTAAGTTAGTTACCTGGGCTCTTCGCATTTTTATGGGGTTCTCTATATGGCTGTGATGACTGTGAAATAAAACAAATTTAGAGTATGTTTAAAATTTATCCTTTAGCAATAAAATGTTTTATTTTGGCTGCAAATTCGTTAAATTTTTCGTCGAATTGCCCACATTCGACTGCAAAATTTGCCTCTTTTCGCTCAAAATAACTCCATTTTATTATCCAAAAACAAAATTTAAACATACTCTTAAAGTCGCTGAAATAAAGTTCTAAAATAAATCCGCATCTACGAGTACAAAAATGTAAATAAACCTTTATTAATTTGTATTGTCAAATCAGAACTTTTATTTAACCTTTAAAAATCAAAATCATCATGAAAAATTATTTTCTGCTTCTAATTGCCTTTATTTTAAATTTTAATATCATTGCACAAAGTGAAGAAAGTGAAACAGGATTACCAGGTGACAATTTCAGTCTGGAAGGCGCTCTTGAGCTTTTCAAAAATGCTTCTTCACCTGAAGACTTTGAAAAACAACTGAATTCTGAAAAGAATCACGTCAATAACCTTGACCTCAATGGAGATGGCGACATTGATTATATCAGAGTCATCTCCAAGGTGGACAAAGAGGCGCATCTTCTCATTTTACAAGTTCCAGTCTCCGAAACTGAAAATCAGGATATTGCAGTAATAGAAATAGAAAAAACTTCCAAAGATGAAGCTATCCTTCAGATCATAGGTGATGAAGATATATTCGGTGAAGAAATCATAGTCGAACCATCCGATGGTACAGACATCGACGAAGATGATGGCGGCAAAGGACCTATGTATGAAAATGAAGATGCCTATGTAGTTGTCAATGTGTGGGGCTGGTCTACGGTAAGATATATTTATGCTCCTGCATACAGGCCTTGGATCTCACCTTGGAGATGGAGATCATATCCGACTTGGTGGAGTCCTTGGAGGCCATTCTCATGGTCAGTTTGGCACCCTTTCAGAGTTCGTCATTACAGACCTACTGTTAGGATAGTCAGTACCCACAGAGTGGTCAGAGCTCATAATGTGTACAGACCTGCAAGGGTGACATCTACTACAGTGCGGACAAGGCATGCAGGTGCCCATGCTAATTATAAAGTCAACAGAACTAAAACCAAAGTAACCGGACCCAGAGGTAATTCTGTAACAAAAAAGACCACCACCGTCAGAGGGCAAAAGGGCCAGGTCAAAGCCCAAAGAACGACTGTAAAAAAAGGTAGAAAGGGTTGATTTTACTACTCCTTACGGTCTTAATTTCTAGAAATTAAGATTACGTTAAAGTTTATAGGACTGTTTTCACTACTTTTGCACTCTTTTTAAAAAGTAACACAATCTTGTAGTAATGAAAACAGTCCTATCTGCCATACAACCAACCGGAGATATGCACCTCGGCAACTATTTTGGTGCAGTCAAAAACTGGGTAGACCTTCAGGAAAAATATAAGTGCTTTTACGGTGTTGTGGATTATCACGCCATGACGATGCCATATCAGGTCTCCAAACTTAGGACCAATACCTGGGATCTGATCACAAACCTGGTAGCAGTAGGAGTCAAACCCGAAAATCTTTTTATTCAGTCTCTTGTCCCTGAACATACAGAATTAGGTTGGATATTCAATTGTTTTTGCTCTTATGGGCAACTGACCAGAATGACACAGTTTAAGGATAAAAGTGTTCAGGTCAATGAAACCACAAAAGAAAGTTTTATCTCTGTAGGATTACTCGACTATCCTGTGCTGCAAACAGCTGACATTCTTATATATAAAGCTGACTATGTACCTGTCGGCAAAGATCAGGAACAGCACCTCGAATTGGCAAGAGACATCGCTCAGAGATTTAACACTCAGGTGGGGAAAGAATATTTTGTGCTACCGGAACCACTCTATACAGAAACCCCCAAAATAAGATCTACTGCTGATCCAACCAAAAAAATGAGTAAGTCAGCAGGAGAAAAACACTATATCAATGTATTTGCTGATGAAGCCACTATAAGAAGACAAATCAAATCGGCAGTTACAGATACAATTATTACTTTAAATCCATGGAATAACCCCAATGCAGAATTAATGAGATCAAATATTGAGAGAGAAGAACAAGAAAAAAACCGAACAAACCTTGAAGAAAATAATATGTCATTGGGTGTTCAAAATTTGTTCGAACTTATAAAAGCAAGTGGATGGAGCTCTGAGCATGATCAACTTATGAATGAATACAACTCCGGCACTTTAAAATATGTAGACCTTAAACAAACAACTGCTGATGCTTTAGTACATTTATTAATACCGTTTACTGAAAAGAAGAAAGAATTGAACGCAGATAAAAAACACCTCAAAGATCAGATCAAACAGTCATCATCTGAAGTCAGAAAAGTGGCACAGCAGACTATGAAAGAAGTTAAAGAATTAGTAGGTCTCCTCAATGTGTAATCTTCGCTCATTGCCCGAAATATAATTTTAACTATATTACTTTTAGTATCAAAAGGTAAGGGGTTTATCCTCCTTTCCCTAAATTTGTGTTAAAAATCCTAGGGAATCAGATATTTTTGAAATTTTTAACACTTTTTATTTTTGTGTATAGGGGAGTTAATCTTACCTTTATCACATGGATATAATCATTCATCTCAATCAGGACGAATCAGACCTTATAAGAGCTTGTATCAACAATGAGAGGTGGGCTCAAAAAAGGTTGTATGAAGACCATTATTCGCTGATGATGGCTCTTGCTATGAGATATGCCGGAAATAATGAAGATGCATTAGACATCCTTCACGAGGCCTTCCTGAAAGTTTTCAAAAACCTGTATAAGTATCAGGAAGGAACATCGCTCATTTCGTGGATGAGAAAGATTACTATCAATACTGCCATAGATTTTTATCGAAAAGACATAAAACACCGTTCTGATGAACTTGATGCTGCAAAACAAGTCAGCACAAATATACCTGATGCTATTTCAGCATTGAGCAGCGAAGAAATTTTAAGTGCCTTGCAGCGATTACCTTATTCTTATCGTTCTGTATTTAATATGTTTGTGATCGAAGGGTATTCTCACAAGGAGATATCAAGCCTTCTTGGTATAAATGAGAGTACTTGCAGGTCTAATCTTGTAAAAGCAAGAACAAAACTTAAAGAAATATTATTGGATTCCAATTTCCGGTTTTAATGAACGATAAAAAATTTGACAATATTGTAAAGGGGAAACTCGATCATCTTAGTCCGTCAGATGGGCAGGATATCTGGTCTTCACTTGAGTCAAAACTTGATATCGTCCAGCCAGTACAAACTGATGACACATTTGATGACACTGTAAAAAGTCACTTACAATCGCACAAGCCACATTACAAATCTGAACACTGGCGCATGCTGAAAACAGAGCTCATCACGATAGAGACAAGGAAAAATACAGTCTTTATCTCAAAGATCCTGGAACTGGCGGCAATTTTCCTCATAGTTTTTACTATAACACAACTTCCTTCATACATTGACAGAGATCAGGCCAACAAAAAAACAGAGCTTTTTGCAAATATTAAGCCGCCAGCAAAAAAAGCGATGCCAGCTTCTGAAAGTTTAGATCAACCTGTTGTAACTCAACAGTCAAAAAAACCAATACAACAACAAAGTCAAATAAATGTCATCAGCTCTATTGATGCAGAAAAAACGCCTTTGACACTGAACTTAGATGAGTCGGCCAGTTCAGGGCTACATTCTAACCTTGTTACAGATTTAAATGACCAGTCTTTGGCAGGAACATTCCAAGTTGCAAATGTTGCAGTCTCTGAAGATGATTCACCATCATCAGAAATAGTGACGAAGAATAATGCCGCAGATATTGGCATGGGCATGTCGTCAGAAATTCGCTCAGATATCGCGAGTTCAAATGTATCTGATGCCGATCATTCAAAGTTAGCTTTTGAAGACCAAATGCAGAATGAAATAACTCAGGACAGAAATCATCAATATTTAGAAAACATAGCGGCGAGAGACTTTTCTGTTCCTGAAACTGAACTAGCATTAATCATACCCATAAAACCAGCTTTACCAGCTATAAAATCCAGAATAGGAGTATCATTATGGGCTGCTAAAGATGTCAACCTTATCAATACTCCGTTTGACAAACTATATTCAATAGCATCATACAAAAAAGAGGCATTGAGCAATGCATACGGAGTAAACATTTCAAAGCAATCTTCCAATATCGAAATTCAGACTGGGTTAGGATATATGTTTAAGGAATATCAACCTAAACTCATTATTGATGAATTTGGTGAATTTGGAGATAACTATTTTGAAAAGAGCCTTAATAAAATATCTTATGATCTGGCTTCCATTCCACTCAACTTAAAATATCATGGCATAAGCGGTGCTGGATGGAGTGCATATTTGATGTTAGGTGCAACTTTAAACGTTGTTGTCAATGCAGAGTATGACATTGCAGAAAGATTGGTCAGAGGTAAACCCAAAGGTGCAAGATATGAAGAGCCAAGATTAGACCAAAAACCATTCATAAAAGGAATATTTCAAGGTGACAATTTGAAAGACAACTTCTATGTAACTCTCGGATTTGGTTTTGGTATAGAAAAGAGCATTTTTAAGAACTCATCCATTTTTGTTCAACCGTCCTATTTCAGACATGTCCTTAGTAACGACATAGGCATCGGGCCAAATAAAGACAAAATCCACACTTCATCCTTACAGGTCGGTATCAAAACTTTTATCAATTAAGGGTATGTTTATACTTTAAGCTTTTCTAATAATTATACTCTGAAAACGAAAATCAAACTGCCGTTTCACCACCCGTGATGTACCTTAATCCAATTTTGTCAAATCATACTGATTTTTCGATTCATTGGAAACTGTTTGCTCAACTCAACAGTTTTGACCCAAATTTACCCATACATTTATATATAACTATGAAAAAATATCAGATTTCAGGTCGATTACATTTTGATGAAAGTGAAATTGATTTAGAATTTTGAAGCTGACAAAGTAGAATTAATTTTCTTCAGATTCCTTTTTACAGATTGATATATCACATCATAAGAGATGATTTCTTTGCCTACATAGACTAGCATCATATAAATGATCTTGCGCTCCGATAATACTCCCGCATCATTAATCTGGATTCTCAAGGCTTCTCTCATCCTTCTTTTTATCAGGTTGCGATCTACAGCTCTTTTCAGATTTCTTTTACTGACAGACACCCCGCAGTGATAGGCACTATCAGCCCCGTCAACTTCTTCTACAAAGTATATCATTTTTACAGGATATACAAAAAATGATTTACCCTCAGTAAAGATTCTGTCTATGAGAATTTTTCCTTTTAGTCTATGGTCCAAAACTGATCATTATATTTTTGTACTTTAGAGTATGTTTAATACATTCACTTTCGCTCAAACATAAAAATTTAAATATACTCTTAAAGAAATTGTAATACCAGAGTACTGTGTGGTAAAAATAAAAAATTCTGATTACAACCAATAAGTGTAATCAGAATTTTTGAAATAATAATTTTTATATTATATATAACTTACTTTGCGCCTTTCTCGTCAGAAACAGTAAGCTTTTGTCTGCCTCTGGCCCGTCTCTTTGCTAATACACGTCTACCGTTTTTAGTAGCCATTCTGGACCTAAAACCGTGCTTATTGACTCTTTTTCTTTTGGATGGTTGATATGTACGTTTCATTTTACTTATCTGAAGATTAACTATTTGAAATAATATTACTCCTTATAAAAAACAAAGAAATTTATCCCTGTTTTTTTAAAAGAAGCGCAAAGGTAAGGATTATTTTTTAATTGAATGCAAATTGAAGTAATTTTATTTTTTTATAACTGTCTCTTATCGACTAAATGAATTAGCCATTCATAGAAACTAAAAACTCATTATTGCTTACAGTGCCATTCATATGCTTCTTGATAAATTCCATTGCTTCATCAGGCTTCATGTCAGCCAGATGATTACGCAATATAAATAATTTTGGCAATACACTTTCAGGTAGTAACAGTTCTTCCCTTCTGGTACTTGACTTCGTGATGTCAATGGCAGGATACATACGTTTGTTGGCCAGAGTTCTGTCCAATTGCAACTCCATATTACCTGTACCTTTAAATTCTTCAAAGATCACTTCATCCATTTTAGAGCCAGTATCGGTAAGTGCAGTTGCCAAAATAGTCAGCGAACCACCATCTTCGATATTTCTGGCCGCACCAAAAAATTTCTTAGGCTTGTGCAGCGCATTGGCTTCCACACCACCCGAAAGCACTCTACCGCTTGTAGGAGCCACTGTATTGTAGGCCCTTGCAAGTCTGGTGATAGAATCAAGTAATACCACGACATCATGGCCACTTTCGACAAGTCTTTTGGCTTTTTCCAAGACGATTCCGGCTACCCTTACATGATTATCTGCTGGCTCATCAAATGTACTTGCGATTACTTCAGCGTGCACACTCCTTTTCATATCAGTGACTTCTTCAGGTCTTTCGTCGATCAGCAAAACTATCAAATAGCACTCAGGATGATTGTCAGCGATAGCATTTGCAATGTCTTTCAGAAGGAAAGTCTTACCTGTTTTAGGTTGGGCGACAATAAGTCCCCTCTGCCCTTTTCCGATCGGAGTAAACAGATCAATCATTCTGTTTCCATAATCTTTGCCTGAAGGATGCGACGCGAGTTTAAACTTTTCGGTCGGAAACAATGGGGTCAGGTAATCAAATGGTACCCTCTCCTTCAATTTAAGCGGATCCAGACCATTGATACTGGAGACTTTTAGAAGTGCAAAATACTTTTCTCCTTCTTTTGGGGGTCTGATTGATCCCAATACGGTATCTCCAGTCTTGAGGCCAAATAACTTGATCTGAGAAGGCGAAACATAAATATCATCCGGTGACGAAAGATAATTGTAATCTGAAGATCTCAAAAAGCCGTAACCATCCACCATGAGTTCAAGGATGCCTTCACTTTCTATCACTCCATCCAGATCTGCTGTAAACTTAGGTTCCTCAGGCTTTGATTCGACTACATGCACTGGTCTTGGTGTGTCAGACTGGTGATTTGTATGAGATGCAGGTTTCGGTGAGTCTGATGGTTGATTTGATTGATGTACAGGTTTATCTGTTAACGGCTGTGGTCTTGAATAATTTCCCTGTCCTGAAGAATGAAATCTTTGATTACGTTGATTCTGATCAAACCGGGGATTTCTTTCTGAAGGGTGGTTAACTTTTTTCACATCGGGTTCTGCTTCCACATCATTCGGAATAGGCTCAGATGTAGGTTTTGCCGGAACTGTGGGACGAAATTCTACTTTTTCAGGTGCTTTTAAAATTTTCACCCGCTCTCTTTTTGATTTTGGTTTTTCACTTTTGTCAGAAATTTCTTCTTCTATTGATGTGATCTCATTTTTAGAAATATTTTCTTCGCTTGATGTGATCTCCTTTTCAGAAATATTTTCTGCAATTACTAGCTGTTCAGTTTCGGTTTCCGTTTTCTTGATAGCTGGCTTCCTGCCTTTTCTTTTATTTTGCTCAGAATGTTCATCATCTTCAGCTACCTTTGACTTACTCAGTATAGCTTGCTGATCCAGAATTTTATAAATTAATTCCTGCTTACTTAGCTTCTTGACATTGTTCAGAGAAAGTTTGTCTGCAAGTGTCTTCAATTCCTGAACAAGCATGTCATTTAATTGCAAAATGTCGTACATAAAATGTATTTAGTGGATATAAATTTAATTAAAATAGTTTTACAGTCTATAAAATGTTAAAAAATTGCATGTTTGTCTACAATTAGAAAATTGATTGTCAAAAGAAATTAGTATGCAAAATATACCAAACAGAAAATTGATTGCGAAAATTTACAATCATAATTATTTAATTTACAATACATTATGATTTAAATTTTCGCAGAATATTTTATGTTCACTATAATTAGGTTTAATAAATTTGAAAATTAGAGTTTTAAAAGTTAAAACGTTGCCAAACCTTTTTTTTCATGTATAATCATACTTCTTGTTGCCTTTTGCCTATTGTACTCTGATCTATGAAATCTAAAATTTTAAATAGTGATTCAAAAATAACCATGCCTTTGATCAATGAAATAACATCAACTTGAGTAGTGTAAAATATCCTGAATTTTACTCTGATGAAAATTATGAAATTAATTTGAAAAGCTTTTTGCTATCGGACGATAGATTTCTTATGAAATTTATGAAAGCACAAAATTAGCTATATATTTTGATATTGTAATTACTATCTTTGCGAAAAATTATTTTTTTTATCAAAATTATTATAAAAAACATATAAATATGCTGGAAATAGGCAATATAAGAGAGAACAAAGAGAGAATTCTGGCCGGACTCCGTAAAAAAAATGCTTCTTCTGAACAAATAGATCTTGTAGATAAAATAATTTCAGAAGATGATAAAAGAAAAAGTATTCAAACGCAACTGGACAATATGTTGTCCAAGACAAATAAGCTTTCTGATGAAATAGGAACATTGTTTAAGAGTGGTAAAGCCGCAGAAGCCAATGCTTTAAAATCTGAAGTAGCAATGCTCAAGGAAGATTCAAAATCACTGGATATACAACTCAAAGTTATCAAAGAAGGTTTGGAAGAGATGATCATCCAACTTCCCAATACGCCTCATGAATCGGTACCAATAGGTCTTAAACCGGAAGACAATGAGGTTTTCCAGGCTTGGGACAAACCGCTTCCGGAGTTAGGAGCCGATGCATTACCCCACTGGGAACTTGCTGAAAAGTACAATCTGATAAGCTTCAAAGATGGGGTCACTCTTACAGGATCAGGTTTTCCGGTTTATAAAGGTCAAGGTGCCAGACTTCAAAGGGCTTTGATCAATTTCTTTCTGGATGAAGCTGTAGTGGCAGGGTATCAAGAAATTCAACCTCCGTTATTGGTAAATAAAGACACAGCCAAAGCCACAGGCCAGCTGCCGGACAAGGAAGGGCAAATGTACTACTGCGAAAAAGATGATTTTTATCTCATTCCGACGGCAGAAGTTCCTCTGACCAATCTTTACAGAGATACGATCCTCTCAAAAAATGATTTCCCAATAAAACTCACAGGGTATACGCCATGTTTTAGAAGAGAAGCAGGTTCTTATGGTTCTGATGTAAAAGGACTTAACAGGTTGCACCAGTTTGATAAGATAGAGATCGTCAGATTGGAACATCCTGATCAATCATACGAGGTGCTCATGGAAATGGTAGAGCATGTGAAAGGACTATTGGCTAAACTGGAACTCCCGTACCGGATATTGAGACTTTGCGGAGGAGATATGAGTTTCAATTCAGCCTTGACATTTGACTTCGAAACCTGGTCGGCTGCGCAAGGAAGATGGCTGGAAGTAAGTTCTGTATCCAATTTTGAGACATTTCAGTCCAATAGGATGAAGCTGAGATTCAGGGACGATGATGGAAAAACAAAATTGGCTCATACCCTCAACGGAAGTGCATTGGCACTAGCTCGTATTGTGGCTACGTTATTGGAAAATCACCAGGTTAAAGACGGTATATATATTCCTAAAGCATTACAGCCTTATACAGGATTTGAGAAGATTGGTTAAAAACATAAATGAATGAGTTGTCTTATTGTACATAGTTATTTGCAGTAAAAATTTACAAAAATTGCCATGTGACTTGAAACTTTTGTTTATGTCTAATGGTTAATAGAAGAAATTATTAAATTTTAAAAATAAACACAGAAATTTTTATGGTAGGAATAGGTTATTGGATTACAATGGGAGTCTTCACTGTCATTGGTATGGTAGTAGGAAACAGATTAAAATCTAAATTTACACATTATAGCAGAATAGGTACCAGAAATGGTAAAAGTGGAAAAGAGGTCGCAGAAGATATGCTTAGACATTATGGTATCCACGATGTTCAAGTAGTCATGGGACAGGGATTTCTTTCTGATCATTACAATCCGGCAAACAAAACAGTGGCTCTTTCTCCTGAAGTTTATAATGGAAGGTCGATAGCGTCGGCGGCTGTTTCAGCTCACGAATGTGGTCATGCAGTCCAGCACAATCAGGCATATAGTATGCTACAGATGAGGTCAAAACTTGTGCCTGTAGTGCAGTTTAGTTCAAGTATACAGCAATTTTTGTTCATGGGAGTGGTATTTGGAATGGGTGCTGGTATAGGAGGTACAACTATGCTTATGATATTAGTAGCTACCTTTGGAGTTACTGCATTATTTAGTCTTATCACTTTACCAGTGGAGTTTGATGCTTCCAATAGAGCATTAGCATGGTTGGATGATTCAGGTTATATGAGAGGAGAAGAGCATGATGGCGCAAAAGATGCTTTGTGGTGGGCTGCAATGACATATGTTTCTGCGGCATTGGGAGCTTTGGTGATGTTTTTGTACTTTCTCTTATCATTCCTTGGAGCAAACAGAGATTAATTTTTTAAAAGAGCTTAACTTTGCACTGCTTAAACAATTAAAATAAGTTATGATTGAAGAAATAGAACTAAGTATTGCAAATACTATAGAGCACTTTGACAAAGCCATAGAACACCTTGCTTTCGAGCTCAATAAAATCAGAGCCGGAAAGGCTTCTCCTGCGATGCTGGATGGTCTTATGGTGGACTATTATGGCTCTCCTACCCCATTGAATCAGGTGGCCAATATCACTACTCCTGATGCCCGGACAATCAGTATTCAGCCGTGGGAAAAGAAATCACTTGCACCAATAGAGAGAGCGATTTTTGAAGCCAACCTAGGTATTACTCCTATGAATGATGGAGAAGTAGTGAGATTGATGATTCCACCGATGAGTGAAGAAAGAAGGTTGAACATGGTCAAACAAGCCAAACATGCTGCAGAAGAGTCACGTATCGGCATCAGGGCGCATAGGCACAAAATCATGGAATACATTAAGAAAAAAGTAAAAGATGGTTTTCCTGAAGATCTGGGAAAGAGGAAAGAAGATGAAGTTCAGAAAACGATTGAATCTTACATGGTCAAGATCGAAAAAATGATTGAAGTCAAAGAAAAAGACATCATGACTGTATAATTTTTATTAGGGTATCATTGAATGATAAAGTGATACAGTAAACCTGAAAATTACAAAGAGCAGATGATAAAATGTATCTGCTCTTTTTTTTCAAACCCAGGCTTCAAAAAAGGATCTGCTACGACCTTAGTGTTAAATCTTAATTGATAGGCCAGGATTTTACTTCTCGCGTCTTGGGTGTATTTCATTTTTTCGCCTCACATTAAAAATCATCAATTTGTTTTAAGATTCAGGCAAGATGCCTTAATATATTGCATCGAAGTTAGAAGCTACGACGAACAAACGATGCTTTAGATACATGATCCTGCAGATCAATTACTCCCGCCTATCGGGGCAGGAGCGTAGCTCTTCTTTGTAGAACACATTAGCACCTGAAACATAAAGGGCGTAGCCCTGACATCTTATATTTACCACATCTTTTAAGATCACAGGGCAACGCCCCGACGTGGTGGTGTATGGACATTTTTGCTACAAAGATCACAGGACTACGTCCATATATTAATTTCGGACATAAAGATTAGAGATAATAGAAAGGTGTATTTCAGGTCTGATGTATTGATTATAAATATTTACAGACCGTAATCAACCCTATAAATGAAAAGCTATTACCTAAATATCTAAAATGAGATTCGTAGTGAGAGCTTCAAATACAATAAAATCAGCATTTTTAGCGACAAATCATAGTCACCATTATGGTGCGAAGCTAAAAGTGAGCAACGCGACTGATTTTGAAGTATTTGGAGGTCGTAATAGATTATCATTTTAGATTTTTAGGTATTATATAATACACTACCATAATGAGCCAACGTTCATTTCTATCGAAATCAGAACCAAACCAAAAAAATAAAATCGAAAATAATTACAGCATTTTATATATTATAAAAAATAATAATATATCTTTGTCCTTCTTTTAAGTATGTTGGTCTATTTTTTTTGATGACGACATACTTACAGGAATATATTTGAGTTATCATTTTAGAACTTAATACAACAAATATTTAAAAATATGAATCAGAGATTGTCATCGTTTTTTATATTTTGCTCAGGAGCAGTTGATTCCATTCTCAAAAGATGCCCAAGTGACTACAATAAGTACCACGGCATAGGGGCAACCATATTTTTTACTGGGGTGTTCTCAGCGATTTCAGCCGGATATGCTTTATATACTGTGTTTCAATCTTATGTATCTGCGACTATATTTGCGATATTGTGGGGTATGATGATATTCAACCTGGACAGATACATTGTCTCAGGAATGAGAAAAAAGAACAATATTCTCAAAGAAATAGGTATGGCGTTGCCCAGGGTCGTACTGGCAGTATTTATTGGCATCGTCATAGCTACGCCTCTGGAGCTGAAGTTGTTTGAATCTGAAATCAACGCTGAAATAGGTATGATGCAGCAGGAGACATACAAAATGCAGGATGACTTGCTCAATAAAAGATATGAAGCTGATGTTAAAACTGTCAATGATGAAATAAAATTATTGCGTGATAAACTCAATAATGCTGATCAGGAAAGGATCACCAGAACCAAAGAAGCACTGGCAGAAGCTGACGGAACAGGCGGAAGTAAGATCAGAGCCATGGGCAATATTTACAAAGCTAAGTCACTGGCAGCCGAAAAATCCGAACAGGACTATCAAATGGTATATGCAGAAATCAAACCTATGCTGGATGTCCAGCTCACAAAACTGGACGAAATCGATCAAAAAAAGAAAGATGAAACTGCTACTCTCAGCAGGGCATCACTCACAGGCTTTGCCTCAAGACTGAAAGCATTGCACAGACTGTCAGACAGAGAAGAGGCCATAAGAATAGCCGGTCTCTTTATTACTATACTATTTCTGATCATAGAGTGTTCTCCTATCTTAGTCAAACTCATCAGTGAAAAATCCCCTTATGATCAGCGAGTAGATACTCTCGAAACTGAATATCATCTGGCCAATCTGAAAGCCACTACCCTGTCAAAACTGGCTACTGATTCGCAACTTACTTTTGAAAACAAAACAGCAGGGTTCAGAATAACAGAGATGGTCAATGCTGAAAATGAAGTCTTTGCTCATGCCTTAAGGCGAGAGAAAGAACAGATTATGGAAAAACAGGAAGGATGGTTTGCATTGTTACGTAAGAGAAGGATCTTTGATTTCTGAGAATGATACTTCATATTTGATGTTAAGTCCTTCCTAATTAAGCCTGCCTGATTTGTAAGGCTGTGAATAACTGAATGATTGCAAAGTCAAAAAGGAAAATACATAGTTGTCTTAATCTTTGGTCGCTGAACAAAATTCAAGGTAGAATCAACCAGGTGTGATCACTGATAATCTAAACTCCTTTCAGAAATCCCAGCTTTCTATCAGGAGTGATGACTAAGTGAAAGTTTTCTTTGAATAACTTAATAGCAATAGCCAAAAGGATGATTCCAAATACCTTACGCAATACTGCAGCTCCGGCATCTCCGAGTTTGTCTTTGATCCAATCCGAAAAATGAAGTACACCAAAGACAACGATGATATTCAGAAAAATAGCTGCCAATATATCCATGTTGGGATATTTTGATTTTAACGAAATAATAGTGGTCATGGTGCCGGCTCCTGCAATCAGCGGAAATGCTATAGGGACGATAGACCCAGTCTCAAGGCCTTGATTCTCCCTGAAAAACTTGACACCCAGAATCATCTCCAACCCAATGAAAAAGATAATAATCGCCCCAGCGACAGCAAACGACTGAACGTCCACTCCAAATATCTTAAGGATACCTTCTCCCGCATAAAGAAAACCTACCATCAATGCCAGCGAAGCCAGGGCTGCTTTCATAGAATCCACTTCTATCCCTTTCTTCTTTAAGTCAATCACCACAGGTATATTGCCCAAAATGTCAATAACAGAAAACAGGATCAATCCTATAGATAAAATATTTTGAATACTCATAAAAAATATAATTTTGTATATAGTCACATTAATGACGTGTAAAACAATAAAATGTTGCAAAATATCATTCTGCAACATTTTATTTTACAATTCTTTAACAAACATTAACCAATTGATATTCGCCAATGCTGGCGAAACAACCTTATCAATCTAAAGATTAAATTCTGGTGTGACTATGCCCAAAAAGCCCTTTAAGGTGTCAAACTTCACCTATATCCTGGACACTGACGTGATTTGGGTCTTCATTCTTTTTTACAAAAATAGACACGATGGCTGCAAAAATCAAAACAAATATTGATCCATATACTATTTGCAAAAGCATTTTGCCAGGAGTAAAGGCATTGGCAGCCTCTTCTTCAGCTTTTTCTAAAGCCGCAGCCATCTGGTCTTCTGGCATTCCAAATTTTTCCATCATAGAACGTGCTGTTTCTACGCTAATCTCGGCCAACTTTTCCACAAGACTCGGGTCAATAAGTTGTATCAGAATAATTGAAAACAAAGTACTGATTACAGTTCCAGTAAGACCAGTGAGAAAAGTAGTCTTTAAAGCCTGCCCATAAGACAACACGCCTCCATTTGCTTCTCTTTCAGCCTTGCCGGCTAGATAAAATAATACTATCATGATTACAAAACCTAAGAGCATTTGCATCCAAACATTGATAGGTGTCACATAGTAGGATACCAATTGTACAAGTATGGTGATAATCCCGAGATACATCCCATATTTCACCCAATTAGATTGTAAAAAGTCCATTTCTATTTTGATTTTAGTGTTTAATAATGGGTAAAATTATTGAATCATTTTGGATTTTATCATTATTTCTAACAATAATTTTTTTGATGATCTTTAAATCGTGCATTCCCCTTGATATCGAATCAGTTTCAAAAAAGCATTTTAACCCTGGTTCATTATAATTTGGATGTGCATAAAAATAACAATGCCGTAGGTCCACCTTCATGGTGTCCACATATAACTCTATCTGATTTACAAATGCAGCAATGATTTTATGCACTTTTGTACTCTCGGTTCCCTGTATCTTGTTGTTCCAGTATTGTTGTTGCTCATTTATGATAACATCCATAGAGTCCAAATCAGATTTTTGGTTTGAATATTTTGATTTGCTTTTTATTTCTCTTTTTTTATCGTATAAGGACTTTATAGCTTTTTCTTTAATATTCTTTGTAGCATCAAGAAATTTGTCATCCACCATATTGTTGTTAAACCATCTGAAACTAAAACCACTCTTTTTATAAGGTACAAGCGAAGTATCAGCAGATGCAATTTTGACCATGTCAGTATTGATCCTGATGAACAAAGATGAAACGGACTCTGTGACATTAAAATTTGCCAGAGATATCCACCTTAATTGTTTTTTGTTTACCTTCCTTTCTTCATTGGGATACTCAGAAAGTCTGATATTTCTGAGATCATCATAATAAGTGTCATCCAATAAAGTGCCGCTATATAACTTCTGAAGTCTGTCCGGCTCATAAGGGTTTGAGACATTTTCAAACATAGTATATCCACCTATTACAATAAAAATATAAGGTATAGATATATAAAATAGTTTTCTGGTATAATCATTGTCGATAAAGTTGTACAACAAAGGCCGGTACAAAAAAGACAAAGTGGTAGCACTGAAATACCTGTAAAGGAAAAAATAAATACGGGATATTGACTTTTCTTTAATCTTTTTAAATCCTCCTAAAGTAATCAGGTCAATAAAAACCAGAGCACCCAAAATGAGATATAAAAGAGCAAAATAGGTTACAAATGCTACACCTGAATAATTATCTTTAAAAATTATATTGCCCACCTCCATGATCAGAACTATCTGAATAAAAAACAGCATAAGTGAAAGGAACAACATGAACAACAAAAAAGTAAATGCAAAGAGGACACTACATATTTTCTCAAGTCTTTCGATGAAGTCATCATAACTTCCTACTTTCTTCTTAAGATATTCGGTCATCCTTGGAGAATATCTCAATGCATCATAATTAATATCCTGCGACACATAACGTAATCCTATAGCTCCTATCCAAAGGCCACGCAGTATAACATGGACGATCAGGTTTATAAAAAAAATAAGCCATCCTGTCTTCAATATAAAATGAAACAGTATAGCAAGGAAACGAAAATCACCATCAAAATCACTTTGAATCATAAACTCAATATCGGTAATGACAGTGCGGGCCGCATATATCCCAAATATTGCAAATCCTGAAATCAACAGCTCAAGTTGCCAGGACTCTTGCTGTAATTTTTCCAGCCACTCCTTAAAAATTGATTTATTATTGTCTTCCTGCATGATTCAGTATTATTACATAAATGTAGTCTCTTTGTAATCAAATTGATGTGGATGATCGGTATTATAATGCAATCCTCGACTCTCTTTTCGCATTTGTGCAGCTTTAGTAATCAGGTAAGCTATCGTGATGAGGTTGCGCAGTTCGCACAACTGTGGTGATATGATAGTATTATGATACAATAATTCAGTCTCGGTATATAGTAAGTGAAGTCTGTCCAACGCTCTTTTGAGACGAACATCAGTTCTGACTATGCCGACGTAACTGCTCATGATTTCCTTGAGTTCTTTTGAGCTTTGTGTCAATAAAACCATCTCCTTGGGTTCGGTAGTACCTTCAGCATCCCATTCAGGTATAGTATTTTCGATATGCCACCCGTCGATTTTATTTTCGATGTCCTGGTGTATCCGGTCTGCAAAAACCAGGCCTTCAAGCAATGAATTCGATGCCAAACGATTGGCACCATGTAATCCCGAGCAGGTACATTCGCCTGCAGCATAGAGGCGCATGATACTGGTTTGCCCCATTTCATCTGTAAAAATACCTCCACAAGTATAATGACAGGCAGGCACTACAGGTATAAAGTCTCTTGCGGGATCAATACCAAGACTTTTGCACTTATCTGTGATATTGGGGAAATGATTGTAAAATGCTTCCTGATCAAGATGGGTACAATCAAGATATTCGTAATCATCTCCTCGCAATTTCATTTCATTGTCAATTGCTCGAGCCACTATGTCTCGTGGAGCAAGCGATAATCTTTCGTCATACTTATGCATGAATTCCTTCCCATCAGTGGTCTTCAATACTCCTCCAAATCCTCTCACGGCTTCTGATACTAAAAACGCAGGGTTTTCGCCAGCAGGGTTATAAAGGGAAGTAGGATGAAACTGCATAAATTCCATATTGGCCACCCGACCTTTGGCCCTGTACACCATGGCTATACCATCACCTGTGGCAATAGTAGGGTTAGTAGTGCTCTTATACACTTGCCCTGCCCCACCGGTAGCCAATACCGTAACTCTTGATAAAAAGGTTTCAATCTCTTTACTATTTTTGTTGAAAACATAGGCACCGTAACACTCAATATCCGGCGTGAGCCTGGTCACATTGCGCCCCAGATGATGCTGGGTGATGATATCAATAGCAAAATAATGTTCATGAAATTCAATATTGGGATATTGTTTGGCTTTTTCAATGAGTGTTCGCTGAATTTCCCAGCCAGTGATATCTTTGTAATGAAGGATACGGTTTTCTGAATGACCTCCTTCTCTGCCAAGGTCATAGTCACCTTTTTTATTTTTATCAAATCTGGCCCCCCACTCTATGATCTCACGCACTCTTTCGGGACCTTCCTTTACGACGATTTCCACGATTTTTTCATCACATATACCATCGCCTGCATCCAGGGTATCTTCAATATGTTTTCTGAAATTGTCGATATTATTGTCCCATACTGCAGCCACTCCTCCTTGAGCATAACTTGTGTTGGATTCTTTTTCGTGTGTCTTTGTAAGGACCGTTATCTTTAAGTCGGGTCTCTTTTCTGCCATACGGATGGCAAATGAAAATCCAGCAACTCCCGCCCCGACAACAAGTACATCTGTGTATCACTCTTGATATTTTATAATTGCAACAAAAGTATAAAACTTAAGCGTACAACCAAAATTTAGGGGTTTGGTTTTAGGGGTTTGGTGTCAGTTATAATGGTGGTTAGGTTGCTATGATTATTTATTTCCTGATAAAGTCAGGATAACATTTTCATAAAAAGTTCGATATCCAACGGATGATCTGTCGCTAAGCATTTTTCGATAATTTGCCTGTGAGATTGGCAGCACATCAAAAGTATATTCGGCATTATTTGAAAATTCACTTTTATCTTTTATGGCCTTATTTGCATACTCAATCGCTTTTTCTTCATTTTCAAACTTTCTCACCAGAATTATTTGGGTGTTTTCTTCGATATTAAGTGTGGCATCTCCTTGCTGTAAACGCTCAGTTTTAAAATGTTTTTTATTATACTCTGATACTGCTACCTTAAGATTGGTGTATTTTGTTTCATCAATGTTGTATGTGATCACAATGGAATAGTGAGTGACATTCGTTTCTCTTTCGTATTTATTGTCCACATCCTTTACAGTTGTAAAAGCGGATTGGTCTCCTCCGAGTAATCGCATTATTTCCCTTGCTTTCAGGTGTTCAGGTGTGTTGGGATAGTTGCTTATCACCTCATTCAAGCCTCTGATATATGCGTCCTTTCCGCCTTGTCCCCCCATACACATAGCTTTGAGTAACATAATTTTGGCGTGATAATTATGATTTTCACCTGCAACTTCAGGAGTTTTATCCAGCAGTGCTACAGCTTCTGCATATTTTCCGGATTCAAAAAGTGTATATGCTGATTTGTAATGCTGATCTGTTTTGTCTGTAACACCTCCTGATTTATTAATATCATTAGCATTGTCCAATATAGCATTATAGTTAGATTGAGGGTGTTTGGATGATAGTCTATTTTTATATTCCTCAGCTTTTGATTTATTGCCCAAATCCATGTAGTCAAGGTACAAATAGAAAAACGACTCAGCTTCATTTGTTGTAGTACCAAATCTTGAATTCATATTTTCAAGGGTCGATGCAGATTTACTGTAATTTTCGATCTTATCTCTGAACAACTTTCCAAGAGTGAACATGCTATTCATAAGACGGTCATTTGTCTCTTGTTTCTTAATGGGATTTGTGGGTAATTCACGAAGAAATCTTTCATACTCTTCCACATTGGCGATATCAGGTGGAGTGCCGCTTGATTCAGCTATTTTATTAGTATTATTATCTTCTCCTGAAGATATACTTCTTGCACTCCTTCTCCAGTCATCATTCAGCGCTCTTTTACCCCATATTTTTTCAAAACTCTCTTTGCCCTGTGTCTTTGTATTTTTGTTGTAAGCAAAAAATGAACTCTGTCCGAAATCTATATTGCCGAAATTATCAAATAGATTTTTTGTCACAATATTCCCACTACCTGACAATGTTTGTTTTTTCTGATTTCTGGCTAAATATGGTGGGATGGCCTTTTTTCTTTCATCTGCTGACAAGGATACAAAATACAACAAAGTATCCTGATAATTTATATTTTCGATATTAGTAGCTATATCCTTTAGATTATTAGCCAGTTTTTGCACCTGAATGTATCTGGAATCAGCGACTGGCAGATTAGCCAGGGTCGAATCGTAGTAAGCTGATGCTTCAAGGTATCTCTCATTTTGGTATTGTAATTGAGCGATATGATAGTATGATTCTGTTTTTAATTTTTGATCGCTAACGTTATTAGAAATCGAATTTTTGAAATTTTCAATAGCCAGCACAAAATTATTCTGTGACAATTCAATTTCTGCAATAGTAAAGTAAATCTGGTCCTTCACATCACTGTTTTTGGTATCTTTAAGCATAGCTTGCAAGTCAGAAATAGCATCAGATTTTGACTTGCTGCCGCTTTGGATACTTGTTTTTGCAGTAGCCAGTTCAGCCATAAATGCAAGTTTCGGAGTTCTGGCATACTTTTTTGAAATAGTAAAATATTCCAGTGCTTTGGTGTGATTTTTTTGATTTTGATATAATTGAGCAAGAATGTAGGCATATCGGGCTTTCAGTTGTTTATCTCCTTCTTCATCAATTGCCTGTATTAATTTTGGTGCGGCTTCATCATATTTTTTTTGCTTTATGTAAAGATTGGCATATGTAGCCGGGAGCTCACTTTTGATTTCATCACTTATCGCACTTTTCTCCAGTTTTTGAAGCAACATTTCTGCAGAAAACCAGTTTTCACGCTTGATATAAGTTTTTGCCAACCATAGCAACCCTTCGCTATAAGCAGTTTTGTCAACCTCCGGTTTTTTACTTTTCTCTATTTTTTCAGATGCAATTTCATCCTCTTTTTCTTCTTTTTCCTTGACTGTCTTAGTTGATTTTGAGACTTCCTTTTTTCTTGGTTCAGTTACTTTGTTTTCAGTTTTCTGAATATCGTCAGATTTTTGTTGCTCCGTTACCTTAAGTGGCTGTTTTTCAGCCGGCTTATGAGGTTGTTTTATTTCAGGCTTTATCTCTTCCTGTTTCTCTACTTCTGGTTGTTTTACTTCCTGAGTTTTGGGGGTTGATACCGGTTTTTTAGTTTTAATGCCCTTCTTTCTGTTTTTTGCATCTTCTTTCCTTTGCTTTTCTTTTTCTTTTTTTAACCTTTCACGTTCTTTTGCGGTCTCTTTTTTCTTCTGCTCTTTAGACTTTGCTTCAACTTTTCGCGCAGCTTCTTTACTTTCTTTCTCCTCTTCTTTTAGCTTAGTTTCAGCTTTTCTTTCCTCTTCTTTATTTTTTCTTTCTTCTTCTTTAAGTTTTGCTGTAGCTTTTTTTTCTGCTTCCCTTTCTTCTGCAATCAATTTTTTTTCTGCTTCCCTTTCTTCAGCCAACTGTTTTTTTTCTTCTTCTTTTTTTTCTTTTTCTGCCTCTTTCAACTTTGCCTTTTCTTTAGTTTCAGCCTCTTTAACTTTTTTTGCAGCCTTACCTGTCAATTTTTTACTTTTATAATTCCTTCCATAAGGGTTGGATGGATTAAAATCTTCCTGAAAGTATTCCAATGTTTCTTCAGTAGTTTCGAACTCCTGCTTTAGATATTGGGCCTTAGCCATCATCACATAACAATCATCGACCCAATCAGAAGGCTCATGAAGTTGTGCCACAGTAGTCACTTTTTCGATGATTTTGTCCATATCACCTTTTACCATTTTAGGGTTGTCTATGGATATATAGTCTTCTACTTCTAGTATTTTGTTATAATCATCCACATTTGCGGCTCTGAGGGTGCGCATGCTTTCCTTTAGGATTTCGTTGGCATTCCACTATCCGTTATAATAGGCCGTGGTATTATGGTAAAATTTACCCACTGCTCCTGTTTCGTTCCTTTTCTTTTTAGTAACACAGGAATCAAGGATGATCGGCAAAATTAAAATGGCTAATAAAGTTAAGAATCTATGTTTCAAAATATATTATAATTAAAAGTAATGTTTACAATTTCCGACAAAGATAATTCCAGTTTTTGTTAATAATTCTATAATTATCATACTGTAAGGATTAATATAACTAATTTTGCAGAAAATTATTTTATTTTTTGGTATAAAAATCGTTTGTGGACAAAGGATTTCATCTGAAAAGAAAATGGTGGGACAGAATCAGAGATACCTACAGGATCTCTATTCTTGATGATGAAAACCTCGAGGAGGTCGGGTCATACAATTTATCCTTGCTTAGTTTTTATACTCTGATCAGTGTGATTGCTTTTGTGTTAGCGGGTTTGGTGATTTCTTTTATAGTTTTTACGCCAGTCAAAAGACTGATACCGGGTTATGGTGATATCAATGATAATAAGAAATTTATCGAACTATCCAAAAAAGTAGACGAGCTTGAAAAGGAAGTTTCCGCTTACGATACTTATACCACAGGGCTTAAAAATATGCTGACAGGAGGTATTCACAATAGTAGTGTTGAAAAGATAGACTCCCTGGAAGCTTTGAAGAGTGTAAGGCCGGAACTAATCAATCAGGATGACCTTGCAGAGACCAACAGAGCAAAAGAGTTAGACTTTTTAAAATTTGCTACCCCGGTTTCAGGTAAGATTTCAGCGGGATTCAACCCATCAACGCGACACTTTGGAGTAGATATAGTCTCGGCAAAAGATACACCAATAAAATCGATTCTGGATGGAGTTGTCATCAGTGCTGAACAATCGGTGAGTACAGGAAACTCAGTATACATACAACATCAGAAGAATGTCGTCTCAGTATATAAGCACAATTCTGTACTTTTGGTAAAGACAGGCGATGTGGTAAAAACAGGTCAGGCCGTCGCAATCATAGGCAATTCAGGAGAAATGACCACAGGTCCACACCTTCATTTTGAGATGTGGTATGATGGCAAATATGTCAATCCTGAAAAATATATAGGTTTTCAATAATGTGTAAAATATTTATTTAGTTTATAATGGATCAAAATCTTAAAAATGTAAAAAATGACAAAGGTGAAAACCTGAGTCCGGTATTACCCGATGATATCAAAAATTATCTTATTGATATAGATGGAACGATTTGTGATGATGTACCCAATGAAGAACCGGAAAGAATGGGTACTTGCGATGTATATCCTGATGCTTTGGAAATATGCAATAAGTGGTATGAAGAAGGCCATATTATTACTTTTTTTACTTCCAGAACGGAAGAACATCGTGAAATCACCGAATATTGGTTGAAAAAACATGGCTTCAAATACCATGGTTTATTGGTAGGAAAACCGCGCGGAGGCAATTATCATTGGATAGACAATCATCTTGTAAAAGCAACAAGATTCAAAGGCAAATTTACTGACTTAGTCAGAGTAAATGCCACCATAGAAGTATTTGAACCCTGATATAACCTGTAGGGTATGTTTGGAAGATTTTAAGACAATGTCGTTTAGATAAGGAATTTTTCTTTGTTTTTACCCTATCTAAATCTTTCCCTTACAAGGGAAAGACTTCATAAAGATGTCTTAACTAAACGACATTAGATTTTAATATATTTTAATATATAAAATCTTTCAAACTCACCTTACAAATCTTACATAAAGATGCCCCGTTATGCTGAAGCCCATGTTTCCAACTTCAAGTAAAATACTTATCACTGGTGCCACGGGATTTTTGGGTAGTTATATACTGCGAAAATTATCATCAGAAGGCTACAATAATATTGTTTGTATAAAAAGACCTGATTCATCTATGGAAATGACGTCAGGTATAGCTGATGTCGATTGGGTCACAGGCGATATTATGGATATCTGCTTCCTTGATGAAATCATAAATGGTGTAGACATCATCATTCATGCTGCAGCCATAGTCACATTTGATCCCGGGAACTTCAAAAAAATGATCACCACTGCCATGGATGGTACTTCAAATCTGGTTAATGCGGCATTAGACAATCAGGTTTCAAAATTTATTCACATTAGTTCTGTGGCTGCTTTGGGTAGAAGAAGAAAAGAAGAGACCATAACAGAAAATAATATTTTTTCCAAAAGTCAATACGATACTACGTATGGTCTAAGCAAATTCCTTGCTGAACAGGAGGTATGGAGAGGACATGCTGAAGGCCTTAATACCACCATTCTGAATCCATCCATGGTACTGGGTGCCGGAAAATGGCATGATTCAAGTGCACAAATATATAATAGAGTATATGATGGACTAAAATACTACCCCACAGGGTCAACAGGCTGGGTAGATGTGAGAGATGTAGCTACTGCTGTATTCCAATGCTTGACATCGCAATATAATGGCGAACGATATATCATCAGTTCTGAAAATCACACTTATCAGTCTATATTTGAAAAAATCGCAAATCGTCTCCATGTCTATGCGCCAAAACAAGCCTTAAGATCCCGTATGGGAAATCTTTTATGGCGACTTGAATCTATAAGGTCGTGGTTGCTGCACCAAAAACCGGTGATCACACGCGAAACCGTGGTTTCAATGTCAGCGGAGTCATATTATGTCAATGAGAAGTCTGTCCAGGAATTGAATCTGCAATACACTACTATCGAAAAGACCATCGAAGATAGTTGCAAAGTTTTCTTGACTTCCTATCCAAATGGTAAAAAATCAGGTATTCTGGATATTTAAACCAACCTGAAAGTAAAATCTTTTACATTTTAAGTGACATTTTCAATTATTCATATACAATTTCACTTAATTTTGCGTTATATAGTCATCTATATAGAATAACATATTGATCAATAACGTAATATGATGTTAAATTTTAAAAATTACCTTGCACTCATTGTACTGCTTTCAATAGGGTCTGCCCTAAGTGGTCAAAATAAATTCGCCAATGAATGGATCAATCCATCCAAAAAATACTACAAAATAAAAGTTGCTGAAAACGGCATTTATAAAGTGACCTATGAAGAACTCGTCGCAGCGGGACTACCGCAAGGAACAATTGATGGTAGTGCTTTGAAGTTATATAATCTGGGAAAAGAGCAGGCTATCCATGTGAGTAACAATAATTTTGGATCAGGTGCCTGGTTTGAATTTTATGGCGTAAAAAATACCATAGGTGTTGATTCTCTTTTGTTTAGAGATTGGAAAAAGGACTTGCTCAATCCTGATTATTCTTTTATCACCGATACGAATACCTACTTTCTGACTCTCTCTCCGGAAACAGTCAACCTGAGATATAATCAGATCAATCCTGATTTTACCAACAATACACTTACGCCACTGCCCTATTACATCCATGAAGAAAAAGTGGTATATACACACACTTATTTTAAAAATGTAGATTTTGATGTCAGGTATTCTCAGTTTGAGCCAAGTGAAGGTTTCGCTTCCGGCACATTACAAAAATCTGATACAAAACTCAACATCTCCGGGTACGTCAATACAGGGCCAGATCCGATCCTGGAATTCAGGACAGGACAAAACAACAGAGCATCAGTGCTGGAAATCCGATGGAATGGTGTACTCAAGGATAAAAAGTCTACAAATCCAAAACTAACTACACAACATCGTTTTGTACTCAATAAAAATGAACTATTGACTTCCAATACATTAAATCTGAATAATGTCAATACCTCAGACGACAGGCACATCATAGCCAATGCGCTGGTGAAATTTCCCAGAATATTTGATTTTGGAAACAAGTCTACTTATGAATTTAAACTTGCAGCTTCTTTAGGCAGACGTATGCTCGATATTGCATCCTTTCAGACAGAAAATAAAAATGTCATCCTGTATGATGTAGCCAACCATTTCAGATACAATACCAGAACTGAAGCAGGTAAAATACAAGCCATCCTCAATGGTACGATCAATGAATCGCATCTCGTCCTGGTTAATACAGGCTCAGGGACAAAAAACGTAGCATCCATTTCTGTATTTACTCCAAAGACATTTGAAAATAAAGGGCAGCAATATGTCATCATAACCACCAAATCCCTTCAACCATCCGGTCAAAATGCTGTCAAAGAGTATGCAGACTACAGGTCCAGCAATGTAGGTGGCGGATATAAGACCGATGTGCTGGATATGCAGGATATTTATGATCATTTTGCTTATGGTATAGACAGACATTTTATAGGCATAAAACATCTGTCGGCATTTATGAAGGTCACCTGGCCGGATGTCAAATTTGTCATGCTACTGGGAAAAGGAGTGGAATACCCTTATATGCGTTCAGAAAATGATGTCATCAACAATACTGACCGCATTTTTTATGTCCCCACCTATGGCTATATCGGATCTGATAATATGCTGTTTTCAGAAGGAAATTTTCCGGATCCGTATTTTGCTGTAGGTAGAATAGCTGCGCGAACACCAGATGATATCCGCAACTATCTGGATAAGGTCAGAGAATATGAGCAGGCACCATTTAAACCCCAGACGATAGAAGACAAGTACTGGATGAAAAGGGTGATGAACCTGGGTGGTGGTAAAAACGATGGAGAACAAAATGCTATCAGAAGCGGACTGGAAGGTATGGCATCCTATCTTAAAGATACGATCTATGGTGCGGATGTACGGGCGTATTACAAACGCAGTTCGGATGCTGTTACTTTTGTGGTAAATGAAGAAATAAATGAACTTTTTGAAAACGGAGTGAGTTTGATCAACTTTTTTGGACACTCAGCGACTAATTCCTGGGATTTTTCTATAGAAAATCCACGTAACTATGATAATTTTGGTAAGTATCCTTTTATCAATTCATTCGGATGTTACTCAGGCAACCTTCATGGTACATCAAGAGGCATCAGTGAATTGTTTGTGCTTGAAAAAAATCGTGGCTCTATCGGTTTTCTGGCATCTACAGGGTCAGCATTTATTCCCGCATTATCCACCTATGGTGCCCGTTTCTATCAGCTGCTCTTGAAAGACAGAAAATATCCTACTTTCGGTGAAGTGATCAGGTACATTGCAGAACAAAACAGAACATCGCAGTTTTCTGATCTGGCATTGTTTTCTCAACTAACCCTGCATGGAGATCCGGCACTGAAACCCTATATCTTTGGTGGACCTGATTATATTTTTGACGGCACGACTGCCCGGACTAATCCACAGGATGTACAAGCTGCACTAAAGGACTATAAACTCGAGATCAATGTAGCCAATATAGGCGCTGCCAAAAATGACTCTGTAGATCTGACCTTCTTTCATGAGTTGCCTAATGGTCGGATAGCTGACACCATAAGGTTAACAAAATACAAAATTGAAAATACAGAAAAAGTAGTTGTGTCGCTCAAAAATCATGGTCAGGCATCTGTTGGTAAAAACAAAATATATGCCAGTATCGACCCGCTCAATAAAGTATCAGAACTACCCAATCCGGAAGCCGAAGGAAACAATGAGCTATATGTCAATAACCTGAAGGGATTCGAGTTTTTTGTGTCTGACAATTTTGCTACTACAGTCTATCCGCCTGATTTTGCCATGATCAATACCAAAGATCATTTTATTCTTAAAGCATCTACAAGTAGTGTCCCCGTTGCCAAAGGAAGTTTTGTATTTCAGATCGACACCACAGCCTATTTCACCAGTTCCATCAAAGAAACCGCCAAAGTGGAATCTGAAGGCGGGCTGATACAATATGTGCCAAAGATGCTTTTAGTGCCGGATAGAGTGTATTACTGGCGGGTAAGTCCGGATAGCATCCCAGGTCAGGGATATAAATGGTCACAGGCATCCTTTGCCTTCCTGCCCAATGAAGAGGAAGGCTGGAATCAGAGTCACTTCTTTCAGTTCACCCAAAATGATTTTACCGACTTTGAAATCAGTGAGGAGTCGGGAAGGAGATTTGAGTTTGGGAAGCAATATTTTAATATTAAAATAAGAAATAAGCTTTGGAGTGAAGATGATAAACCTGGTTATATTGTTCAAAATGTAAATTACGCTTCTTCTTGGGGATGGCGTTATCTGGATGCTGGAATTGGAATTATAGTGAATAACGAAAAAACTTTATTTAATTTATTTAATCCACCAGGAGGAAATTTCGGAAGTATCAATCCAACCTCTGAAAATGTTCACCTCTTTGCATTTAAAACTGATTCTCCTGAAAATAGAAAAAAGTAATTGATTTTATTGAAACTCAAATTAAAAGTGGATATACAATAAACTTCTACACTATTCAAAATAATATTAATTCTGATTATAAACCAAATGAATGGAGCGGGGATTCTATAATTTATGGTAAAAGTATTTTCTCAGTATTAGAAAAGTTAGGAGCAAAAAAAATTAGAGAATTAACATTTAAAGGTTCTGTTCCTTATGCTGTTCAAATTTTTAACGGTAAAATTGGTCTTCTTGATGAAAAAATCGCTAATAATATAAATGATATCATTGAAACTTCATCTTATATTTATAGATTCAAAACAAAAGGATTAACAAATTCAACAAAAACTGAAAAATTTTTAAAAACTGGCTATATAAAATTCAATACTTATAATAAAAATACATTAGAAGATATTGATACCGTTAATGTTTTAACCACAACTTTAAATCAATCTAAAAACATATTTATATCAAATATTAAAAACGGACAAGAAATTAATCCCAATAATATTGAATTATTAAATCTTAACTTACAATATATAGTTACAGATTTAAATGATAGGTCACCTATTCAATTGAACTATTGGCGGTTTTCATATTGGCCGCTTCCTGACGCTGCCATTTCCTTCATAAAAACCGAACCCAATCTGGCATCCAATGACATCAAACAGGGCGAAAAAATAAAAATATTCTACGATGTCACCAATGTGAATTATGTGGCCATGGACAGCATCCTGGTAAAATACTCCTACATCACGGGAGAAAATCAATCGGTCACTGCCTTCAAAAAAATTGGCAAACTGGGTATAGGACAGAAAATCAGCGACTTCATAGAGTTTACCATCGGAGCCGGTAACCTCACGGATGTACGCATGATCATTGAAATCAATCCTGACAATCAGCAGCCCGAATTACATCAATTTAATAATACGCTCACCAAACAGTTTGGCGTCCAGCGGGACAATACCAATCCACTCCTGGATATCTACTTTGACGGGGTCAGAATCATGGATGGAGACATTGTCTCTCCCAAACCTGAAATCCTGGTCACCCTGGAAGATGACAATACCTTCCTGCCGGTCACCGATCCCAACCTCTTCGAAATCAAATTAGACACCGGCAGAAATCAGGTACTGACCATACCTGTCAGCAGCCCTCAGATCAAGTTTACTCCTGCAGGAGGAAGTAACAAAACAGCTAAAATTCAATATTATCCCACACTAAAAGAAGGAGAATACAAGCTCATCATACAAGCCAAAGATGCATCAGGTAACAAATCAGGTGTCAACCCCAGAAGTGTCAATTTCAGGGTCATAGAAAAACAGAGCGTCAGCAACGTACTCAACTACCCTAATCCGTTTTCCACTTCTACTCAGTTTGTATTCACACTTACGGGGGCAGAAGTGCCTGATATCATGTCTATCTCCATCATGACACTCTCCGGCAAGGTAGTGCGGGAAATCACAAAAGAAGAACTCGGCCCACTTCGAATAGGTCTCAACCGCACAGAATATCGATGGGATGGCACCGATGAATATGGCAGCAAACTAGGTAATGGCGTCTATCTATATAAAATCAACACCCGTAAAAAGGATAAATCTGTTTACGAACAATTCGGACAGAACGAAACCGATAAGTACTTTAAGGAAGGATTCGGGAAGATGGTGATCTTGAGATGACAATTTCTTGTTGTCCAAAGTCTCTGACTTTTGGACCATTATCGGCCGGTCTCATGACCGGAGAATTAGTTTTACAATCGGTCAGAGACCGTAAGATAGATTCCGTCAAAGTCAGGTAAGACTTTGACAAACGAAGATAATGTTGCGTTGTCCAAAGTCTCCGACTTTAGGACCATTATCTGCCGGTCTCATGACCGGAGAGTTTGTTTTACAACCGGTCCGAGACCGTAAGATAGATTCCATCAAAGTCAAATAAGACTTTGACAAACGAAGATAATGTTACGTTGTCCAAAGTCTCCGACTTTTGGTCCATTATCTGCCGGTCTCATGACCGGAGAATTAGTTTTACAATCGGTCAGAGACCGTAAGATAGGTTCCGTCAAAGTCAAGTAAGACTTTGACAAACGAAGTTAATGTTACGTTGTCCAAAGTCTCCGACTTTTGGACCTTTATCTGCCGGTCTCATGACCGGAGAATTAGTTTTACAACCGGTCAGAGACCGTAAGATAGATTCTGTCAAAGTCAGGTAAGACTTTGACAAACAAAGAAAAAGTCACGTTGTCCAAAGTCTCTGACTTTTGGACCATTATCTGCCGGCCTCATGACCGGAGAATTAGTTTTACAACCGGTCAAAGACCGTATGATAGATTCCGTCAAAGTCAGATAAGACTTTGACAAACAAAGAAAAAGTCACGTTGTCCAAAGTCTCTGACTTTTGGACCATTATCTGCCGGCCTCATGACCGGAGAATTAGTTTTACAACCGGTCAGAGACCGTATGATAGATTCCGTCAAAGTCAGATAAGACTTTGACAAACGATGTTAAAAATTCTAAATTTTATTATGGGATACAAAATCGAAAATCAAACTGAAATCCACTTTCTGACAATGACAATAGTAGGTTGGGCTGATATTTTTTCTCGTCAATCATATAGGGATGTTTTAATTGAAAGCATGAAATACTGTACAGCTAACAAAGGACTGATTGTTTACGCATATGTTATCATGACTAATCATTTTCATTGTATATGGCAATCAAAGGATGGAAATCTTTCCGATTTGATAAGAGATTTTAAAAAGTTCACCTCTGCAGAAATAATTAAAAAAATGAAAGGACATGAAGAAAGCAGAAGTGAATGGCTCAAGATAATATTTGAATATCATGCAAAATTGAACAATAATAACAGTTTTCATCAAGTTTGGCAAAATGGAAACCATCCAATTGAGTTACAATCTCCAAAATTTATAAGGCAAAAGTTAGATTACATACATCTTAACCCTGTTAGAGCTGGTTGGGTAAATGAACCAGAAGAATATAGATACAGCAGTGCTTCAAATTATAAAAACGATTCAGGAGTCATGGCAGTAACTTTATTGGATATATCACATTCAGATATTGGATACATTGGATCATAATGCATTTTTATATTATCCAAGGCTTTTACTTTAAGATACCTAAAATAGATGTCGCCCAATGTCTCCGACTGTTGGGCATCTAGCTAGTGGGCTAATGACAGGAGAGTTAGTTTTACAACCGGTCAGAGACCGTAAGATAGCTTCCGTCAAAGTCAGATAAGACTTTGACAAACGACTATGATTTAGATGTTGTCCAAAGTCTCCGACTTTTGGTCCATTATCTGTCGGTCTCATGACCGGAGAATTAGTTTTACAATCGGTCAGAGACCGTAAGATAGATTCCGTCAAAGTCAGATAAGACTTTGACAAACGACTATGATGTAGATGTTGTCCAAAGTCTCCGACTTTTGGTCCATTATCAGCCGGTCTCATGACCGAAGAGCTTGTCTTTCAACCGGTCAGAGACCGTAAGATAGCTTCCGTCAAAGTTAGATAAGACTTTGACAAACGAGAAGTTAATGTTGCCGTTGTCCAAAGTCTCCGATTTAGGACCAATATCTGCCGGTCTCATGACCGGAGAATTAGTTTTACAACCGGTCAGAGACCGTAAGATAGGTTCCGTCAAAGTCAGATAAGACTTTGACAAACGGTATGTCTTTGAATGTGACATAAATAACTACCTTTGTGCACACAACCTTAATAAAACTTTGTCTGATGTCTGCTACAGAAATGCCATTCGAAATTATCATAAAACCCAAATCCGTATTTACATTAGGATGGAAGGAGCTATGGCAATATCGCGAATTGCTGTACTTCTTTACGTGGAAGGAGATCAAGGTGAGATACAAACAGGCGGCACTTGGTATCTTATGGACCGTACTCCAACCACTGGCTATGATGACCATTTTTGTATTGCTGCTGGCACAGGGCTTGGGTATAAAAACGGGTAATATGCCTGCTCCGATTTATTATCTGAGTGGTTTGCTGATCTGGAATCTTTTTAATCATGCGGTCACGCATGCGTCACAATCGATGGTGAGCAATGCCAATATCATCAAAAAAATATACTTTCCACGTTTGGTGATACCCATATCGGCAGTACTCACTTCTTCCTTTGATTTTTTGATCAGTTTGGTGCTGTTTTATGGGCTACTGATGTACTTTTCCATGTCCAATGTAATCGACATTGCCTGGCTACATCTCGGTATCAGCGTGCTGATGGCATATGGTATTGCGGTGTTTGCGGCATTTAGTCTCGGTACTTTTTTATCAGCCATCAATGTCAAATACCGGGATGTGCGGTATGTGCTTCCGTTTTTGATACAAACCCTGTTTTTTATCACCCCTGTGATGTATGATACCAGCATCATCAGGCAGAATTGGATCAGGAAGATATTAGAACTCAATCCTTTGAACTATGCGATAGAATTGGTCAGAAACAATATCACCTATCATGACTCGATCATCTGGCCGGAGATTTCGTGGTGGGTGCCGGCAGTGATGATCATGCTATATATTATTTCGATTTACACTTTCAGGAAAACAGAAGCCTATTTTGCAGATATTGTTTGACATTGGTCATTATAGGGTATTGGTCTATATTTGTTTTAAAACAAACTTTACTATTTACTATTTACAACTTTTATTTTGTTATACACGCCGGTAAGCTGCACTTTGACAAATGTTTAAAATTTCATAACTTTGCCACTTTAAAACAAGCTCAAATCACACATTTCAATAAATCTAAAGCAGACAAAACGCCCACTCTTAATTCGTAATTCCTCATTAGTAATTAAAAAATGAAGCCCATCATCGAAGTCAATCACGTCTGGAAAGAATACCAAAAAGGTATCGACCGGAAGTACAAAAGTCTTCGGGATACCATCGCAGGTATGCCGGGAAGGTGGTTGGGTGAAGATAAGGAAAAATTCTGGGCACTGGAAGAGATTGATTTTAAAGTGGAGGCGGGAGAGTCGGTGGGCATCATAGGGAGAAATGGAGCGGGAAAGTCCACCTTGCTGAAGATACTGAGCAGGATTACACCACCGACCAAAGGGGAGATCATATTGCGGGGAAGAGTGGCCAGTCTGCTGGAAGTGGGTACAGGCTTCCATCCGGAGCTGACCGGAAGGGAAAACGTTTTTTTTAACGGCTCGATTCTGGGGATGAAACATGCAGAAATCAAACGCAAGTTTGATGAAATCGTTGATTTTTCTGGTGTGGAAAGTTTTATAGACACTCCGCTCAAACACTACAGCAGTGGCATGCAGATGCGCCTGGCATTTTCTGTTGCTGCACACCTCGATGCAGAAATCCTGCTAATAGATGAGGTGCTGGCAGTAGGTGATGCCGAGTTTCAGAAAAAATGTATCGGTAAGATGGATGATGTGAGTAAGGGAGAAGGGAAGACTATTTTGTTTGTTAGCCATGAGCTAAAAAAATTGGTACAAATTTGTAAAATTGGGATTTATGTTGACAATGGAATGATAAAAATGAATGATAATCTTAATAAAAGTATTCAACTTTACATTGGAGATTATCAAAAAAATAGAAGTAAAGACAAAAAAACTATAAATTTAAATGAAAGTAAATATTTAAAAAGTTTTTCAACAAATCAAAACCAATTTATTATATATTTTAAACAGCCACCTTCAGAAAAAATTTCTATTTTGATAGGTGTCAACGATATTTATGGAAATAGAATTTTCAATATTTTTAAGCATCTTTACGAAAATATAATTGAAAAAAATTGCGAAGTCACATTTAATTTAAACGGAAACACATTTATTAAACCTGACCAATATATCCTAAAAATAGTAATTTTTGACACTTTAGAAAACGTTTTAGATGAAAATTCTTTCAGTTTTTTTATCGATTGTACCAACAAAAATCAATATTTGCCTAAAAATTATTACGGTAATTTATTTATATTTGAATAAATATAATGTTTTAATTCATCAAATTTTTCTTTAAAGTCAATCTTGTACTCCTCAACTTCATTACTTAAATAAAATTCAATAAAATCAATAATCTCATCAGCAAAAATATCTATATTTAAGAATTTTATGAAAGGAGCTTTTTTAATCCAATTGTAACTTCCTTGAACTTTTTTATATTTATCGTTAATTACTATACATGGAGTCTGTGTGATATAACAAAATATCATACCATGGAGTCTATCTGTTATAACAATTCGACTACTGGCAATCTTTATTAATAATTGTTTGAGCTCGTATTGCTGAATTTCCATTATTGATGTATTAGTTACTTCAATAATATTAGAGATTTCTTCAATATTTCTTTCAAATATTTCAAATAATCGAGATTCTGCTAAACTTTTTCTTTCATCATTGTCAATTTCTTTGTCCTTTCTTAATGAGACTTTAATCCCAATTCTTCTATATTTACTACTTATATTTTTGTAAAAAACTAAATCGGGTATTAGCATTGTTTCGACTTTGGGGAAGTTACTTTTAATAAAATTAAATGAATTAATATCTCTAACTGTAATCAATAATCGATTATGTTTACAATAAATTCTTTTCGATTTATTTAATATTTTTTGACCAGAGCGGGTTGTTGAAAAATTTACAGTTTGAGGAAATGATACAATAAAACTATTTTCAAATTTTCTAACAATCATTTGACGATATAATTCTACCTCTACATTCAAATCACCAAAACATCCACCCCCCAATAAAGTAACCAAATCATTTTCAAACATCTTATTTCTAAAAAAAAATACTCCTTCAATTGTTTTTTTTAATGGAATTTCTACAATTTCATGCCAAGGTAAAGTATCTTTAAAAAATTTTATTTGAGAGTCATAAATTGCCAGATCGCCAAGATTACCATAATCAGGAGTAAAAAACACAAGTATTTTATTTTCTAGATGATATTTATTCTTAAAATAAAAATCTTCTGATGAATTTTTTTTAACAAAATATAAGAGTTTTATTATTATTCGAGTTGGCAAAATTCTTTTTAAGAAAACTTTAGTTATTTTTATTAAATAGAATTCACTTAAAGTTAAATAAAAATCTCCTATTAATGCCCTCATATTAAATTGGTTTAAAGTGCGTTTAATTAATATTTTCCTAATTTTGTATCTAATTATTTAATGACAAATGAATACAAAAATACTGAATTATAAATTTTAAAATATGCTTCTTTCAATAGTCATTTGTACATTTAATCGCTCAAGACTTTTAAAAAATGCCTTGACTCTTTAATACCTCAATTGAATGATGATATTGAAATCATTGTTATTGACAATAATTCAAATGATAACACGTCTCAGATTGTCTGTCAATATACAATAAAATATGAAAACTTACGATATGTCATTGAACCCCAATTAGGACTAAGCTATGCCAGAAATCGAGGCATTAAAGAGGCAAAGACAGATTGGATTTTATACCTGGACGATGATGCCATTGCATTTCCAGATTTGTTGAAGAGGGCTTTTTATCTCGTTAATAGAGGAGATTTTGATTGTGTGGGAGGGATGTATTATGGTTACTTTGAAGGTGAGAGACCTAAATGGATACCGGCTGATTTTGGAACAAAACTAAAATATTCAAATGATTTACAAATTTGTCCTTTTAATATACCACATGGAGGAATTGTATTATATAATAAGTTAATTTTAACTAAAGTGGGAGGTTTTGATGCGCATCTGGGAATGATCGGAAAAAAAATTAGATATGGTGAAGAAGTAATCTTGCAAAAAAAAATTTATGAAATTAAAGGAAAAATTGCCTTCGATCCTGATTTAAAAATTTATCATCTAGTGAATAAGGATAACAGGCTAATTCTAAAAAATATGCTCTTATATAAGTACGAACTTGGAAGAAGCCATAAATTAGAAGAAAATCCTTCTTTAACTGAAAGATTATACAGGTTTGGCAGGTCCACCTTAGGTATTCCGAAACGTTTGTTACTTAATTTAGTAAAATTACTTATTTCCAGAGATTATTTCTGGCAAAACTTATTATTTGATTCATTTAGCCCTTTCATTTATTATCTTGGTAAATTAAGGTAAATTTTAAAAATGCAAGTCTCCGTCATCATACCAGTTTACAACGCAGCTCCATTTTTGGATAAATGTTTACAATCTGCGTTTGATCAGCCACAGACAGGGGAAGTGATTTTAATCGACGACAGATCCACTGATGGAAGTTGGGAAAAGTGTGAAGCTTGGGTTAAGAAAGATAAAAGAGTGAGACTATTCAGGAATGAAGGCATCAAAGGTGCAGGAGCTGCCAGGAATGTAGGTTTGAGAAATGCCACATGTGAATATATCGCTTTTTTGGATGCGGATGATTATTATTTGGATGGGAGGTTTGATGAGGATGATAAAATATTTCGAAGCTACATTCATATTGACGCTATAGCAAGTACAACTATTATAAGTAATAATAAAGGCAAAAATCCAGTTAATTACAATTTATTTAATAAGTCATTAATTGGTCCCAAAAAAAAATTTGATAAAATATCCATATTAACATTTAATACTATTCAAAACTTCCATTTTATAGCCTTAACTGTAAAAAAAAATGCTTTAAAAATTAATTTTGAGTTTGACGAAAGTTTAAAACAAGGTGAAGATCTCGACTTTATTTATCGACTATTACATTATACTAATACCGTTTCTTCAAATAATTTGGATCCAAAAGTTGTTTATAGAATACATGATAAAAATACTACTTTGCAAAAAACTGAGACTATATTTTATCGAAGACAACTTTACTTAAAACTATTTAAATTTACAATTCAACATAAAATTAATCTTGCTGTTATTTGGCATAACTTTAAAACATATATTGAGTACGACTTTCTATGGTTTACTGGAGGTAAAATAAAACCTAAAAAACTTTTTAAAATCCTGCTATTACCAGTATTTGTTTATAGATTGATGTTCAAAACCGATATTTCGTACGATAAAGACCGGACCATTCACCTATCTTGACATAAAGCATTCTTAATACCACTTTCAAGTATACTAAAGGAAATCGAAATAATATTTTAATATTATCAACAATAGATTTTGGAAATTTAATTTTATTATATTTTAGATGACCAAACATCATAAATATTTCTGCCGTACAGATAGTCCATTTCACATAATGTTTTACTGATCCTGTACTAAAATTCAGCATATCGTTCAAACATGCTTTTCTATTCATTAGGTTTTTTACGTAATTTATTCCTACACCTCCACTATTAAAATGATTTGAATGATAGATGTATGACCAGTCATCAATTTGTTTAATCTCATATTTTTTGCTAAGCCTCAGTAAAAAGTGCATGTCCTCCAAAATAAAAAACCGCTCATCAAACATTACATCATTAAAGATTTTAGAATGAAAAGAAAAATAAGGAACATGCTCGAAAGGATAGTGATCTAAGAAACCACCAGGGCTATTTAAAGTTTTTTTAATACAATTGCCATCTTTAAAGTAAAATAGGCCAGTTCTAAATGCTTTGATAGTTGGATTTTCTATTATACAATTGTAATGAGTTTCCAAATGGTGGTTCATATACTCATCATCACTGTCAAGAAAACAAATCCACTCTCCTTTTGCCAATCTTATGCCATGATTTCGAGCGGCGCTTCTTTCTTGATTTTCTTGCCAGACATAACTAATTCTTACATCATGATATGAATCAACAACAGATTGGGTATCGTCTGTGCTGCCATCATCTACAATGATCAACTCCCAATCTGTAAAAGTCTGAGCCAATATACTATCTAGCGGCCTTCGGATAGTATGGGCACGATTGTAAGTGGGGATGATGATGGAGAAGAAGGGCATAATGATCAATATAGAAATCCAAATAACCAAATGGGAATTTTATTTTTTACACCTGTGATTATTTCATCACTTACTACATAGCTATCAGGTAGATCCGCTATCTGTTTATAGGTCTTGCCTTTGCCACCTATCTCAAATATATATTTTTCATTCACTAAAAAATTTCCTTTGTCAGCATAATTGATTTGATAAACATTCCTCATCTGATTTACAAAAAATGTCTCTCTGACGGTCCCAACATTTGGGCTTTGGTTACTAAATACATAAATCAAATTAGGATTATGCATATAGATTTTTTCGGGTTTGCTGATATGACTATAAAATTTACCATTATCCAGCAGTACTGTCAATAAACAAGCCTCATCCAATTGATACAAGTATTTGTTAAGTGAGTTTCTGGACAATTCAAAACTTCCTGCCAATTTACTTATATTGGGTTGAAAAGGGATGGAGTTTGCCAATGAGTGGAGTAATTTTTTGAGTTTGTAGATATTTTCTACATTACTTTCTATGCTGTAGGCTAGATCCACATCGAGTATCGTATTTATGGTTTGTTCTAGTCTTAGACCATAAGAACTTTTACCTTCGAGATAAAATGGGTAGTACCCCATCTCTAAATACTCCCCAAATGTTTTTAAAATCTTGACTTGAGACTTTATAGTTTGTGCAATTTCCAAATGATTAGTTAATATCTCCTCCAGAGAATAGGTAGGCAACTACAAGCCTAATTCTATATTTATAAATTCTCTCAACGATAATCCATGCAAATCATAAATGACAGCTCTTCGGCTTAGATCTGCTTGAGATTTGTGTATTGCCATCATAGAAGAACCTGTAAATACTACATGTAAGTCAGGCAATAAGTCATAAATATTTTTTAGCGAAAAAGACCAATCTACGTATTTATGCACTTCGTCCACAAAAAGATGGGTTCCGCCAGATTGATAATGTTGCTGTGCGATTTCGAATAATGACATTCCTTTCATCGCCAAATTATCCATACTGACGTACAATGCGGATTGATCATTTCTAAAAGATTCAGCAATGTGCTGTGCCAGAAGGGTTGTTTTGCCCACTCCTCTTGCTCCTTTTATACCAATCATTCTATTGGTCCAATTGATTTTAGATATAAGATCCCTTCTAAAGCTAGCTTTTGTAGCATTTAAAAACATCTGATGATACCTATAAAGAACATCCATTACATTTTTTTGGTACAAAGACAGTTATTTTGCATCTTCAAAAAGCATTTTTATCCTAATATCGCTTCTTAAAAAAGCATATTTATTGATTTTTTGCTTTTTCCAAGAGCATATTGCCCACCTGATCAACTCCCAATCTGTAAAAGTCTGAGCTATGATACTATCAATGGGTCTCCGTATAGTATGAGCAAGATTGCAAGTTGCGATGATGATGGAGAAAAAAGGACTAGAACTTTTCATTTTAAGGCATTATATGTTGAATTAGTTTTTCCTTTCTGAGTTCATAAGGAAAGAGAGCAATAATTCTTTGTCTTGCTTTCAAACCCGCGTCATCATTAAAATTTAATGCTTCTCTAATAAATAATTCCAATTGAAAAACATCCCTTTTATTTATAATAAATCCAGTATCTCCAATAGCTTTAGGAATACCATTTACATTTGAACCTACTGGGATACATTCACACAACATAGCTTCACAAAGAGTATTAGGTAATCCCTCTGCCATAGACAATTGTAAAAAAACTTTATACCTGGAAAACATATCTACAATTTCTGAATGTGCGATGAAATCAATAATCTCTAAGTTGTCCAGTTTAATGTTTAAATCTGATTTAAGTTTCTCAGTAATTCCTACAATAGAAAACTTTATATCGGGCATTAGTTTTGCTGCCTCCAATATTAAGTCGTAACCCTTTCGCTTGAAATCTTCATAATTGTCAATAGAAGCTAATGCCAAAACTTTTTTCTCTCATAATTGCCATATTCCTAAAATACTTATTTGGATCATACCCTGTTGGCAATTCAAATACATCTGCTCTTATCCCCCTTACGTGATTTTTAAAACCTGTTACGTAACCAATTCCAAGTGGATCTGCATAGTAATTTATAGATGAAGCAAGGCTTGAATCAACAGGTAAAATTACATCCGCCAATCTGTAAATGATTTTTGAAATAAATGGTAACAGTCCTTTTTGGTAAAATATACCATATTTTATAGAAGGTATTGACATCGCATCAAAACCGCCAATAGTTAAGACTATCCTTTTTCCTAACATTCTACCGATTAATACTGGAAAAAAACAATGATATGCCACAAAAAAGGAATAAACTACATCGCATTTTGGTACAAAATAAATAGCTTTTAGAAATGACTCCAACACTGATAGAACTTTTCCAAGAAAGCTCACTTTTGTTTTGTATTGAAACTTATAAACATCAAACTCAGTTTCTAATATTTTAAAATCATTTGTGTTAAACTCTTTTTGTCCAAAATAACAATAAAACACTCTTTTTCTTTGTTTGTCCACTCCTTTATTTTTAAAACAACCTTTTAATCCGATTTAAAACTATAAAAATTTTTCTAATTTTGAGTTCGAATAATTCATCGCAATGAATAACACATCAATACAAAAATATAAAGATTTTTGTCACATTAATGAAGATCAAATTCCAATTTTTTTTCAACCATATTGGTTGGACATCCTGTGTCATCGGGGTCAATGGAATGTAATATTGAATTTTAGCACTAAAGACACTATCAATGGAATTTTGGTTTATTATACTACAAAAAAATATGGTCAAAGTATTATTACAAACCCACCTTTAACCCCACATACCGGTATAATTCTTTTGGAGAATAATGAGTTGCAGGATTCTACCAAAATTATCGAAAATTTAATTTCAAAACTGCCTAAAATTACTTACTTTACTCAAAGTTGTTTACCGGACTATAATCAGTGGCTTCCTATTTTTTGGCAAGGTTTTAATCAAACTTCAAGAATTACTTACACAATTGAGAATATCAAACAATGGCACCAGAATATGTGTTCATCACAAACACAAAGGAAATTGAATAAAGGAAAAACTTTATTCATATTTAAAGAATCAGAAAATATCAAAGATATTTATCATTTTTCAGAAAAATTGTGGTTATCAAAAAACATTGACCCACCGATTGAAGAAAAACAATTTATACAGCTTGATAAACAGTTAGCATTGAAAAACAAAAGAAAATTATTAGTCGCACTGGATTATAATAATGTAGTCCAATCCGCAGTGTATTTAGTTTTTGACCAAAATATAGCTTATTCTTTGTTAATTGGATCAGACCCATTCAATAGAAATAATTACGGCGCTGTTCACTATTTACTTGCTCAAGCCATAAAATTTTCAAGTCAGTATGTAGATAATTTTGATTTTGAAGGTAGTATGATAAAAGGTTTAGCCCATCTTTACAGCAGCTTTGGAGCAAGACCAAAACATTACCACCGCATATACAAAGCCAAAAACATATTTTGGGATATTGCTTACCGTATCAAAAGCTATTATGATAAAAGTAACCGTTGATACTGATGGATTGATTGAGAAAGCCTTTGTTTGCAGATTAAGATACGTATTGGATTTTTTACAGAACCATCCATGCGCACCTGATCATTTACACTTTTCAATCAACGATTTTGACAGGGCTGATATTACCTTCCATTACTCATCCAAAGGTGGTTCACATCATATCATCCCTCAAAAAGTCTATTTTGAACCATTTGTCAACTCAAATCTTAAAGTTGTTGAATACGAATTTACATATCAAGAGCATTTGTTAAAAGGATTTGCTCATCGTGGCGGATCAGACTTCATGCCCTTCGATATTTTTGAAACTATATTTTTCCATATCAGCAGGTATGAAGAATGGTATGCAAGCACTGATCAAATGGATGAGCATGGTACCATGGCTTCAAAAGAACAATACCTGGTCAAAAACAATTTACATTCTATTCCAGTCGTTGATTTACTGGTGCTCTATTTCTATGAAAAAGTGGGATTAATTCCTAAAAAACTTGAGACAACATTTACCATCACTCATGATGTGGATGTTTTAAAAAAATATCCTTCATTTTATAAGTTTTTAAGAGGATTTGGCAATATTATGCTATATCAGGTCAATAAGTTCAGTAAACTATTTCGTCATTTAAAATACTATATCAGATATTTATCAGGTATAAATCATGATCCTTATGATAGCTTTGATTGGTTACTAATCAATGACCATCCAAAAATCACCCAAAAAATCCTGTTTTGGCTCGTAGGTGGCCAAACACAATATGAAGGTTTTTTTGACATCCATGCTCCGGATGCTAAGAACATCATGTCACAATCCAAAAAATTGGGTTATACAATTGGTTTACATCCGAGTTATAATACCATTGATGACCTGGGTATGATGAAAAAAGAATGGCACCATTTAAATCAGGCTTCTGAAGAGGTCATCAATGACAGCAGGCAACATTTTTTAAGATTTGATATTAAAAGAACAAGCAAAATTGTAGATGAGCTAGGGCTAATGACTGATTCCAGTATTGGATACAGGGATACCATTGGGTTCAGATGCGGAACAGGTTTTCCTTATCATTTATATCATTTTGATACAGAAAGTTCATTTGATTTTTTGGAAATTCCTCTCATTGTGATGGATATTTCAGCATTAAGAGATGTCAACAGGGTGAATGAAAACTGGGGGCCACACATATCGGATTTTATAGAAAAAAATAAAAATTATACCCACATCACCTTCAATTTTCATAATAGTTTTTTTGATCCTGTATTGGTAGATGCTGCATTATTAAAAAAGTGGTATTTGGATACTTTTCAAGGATGTAGTACAAATTCAGCCAATCTTTCAACCTGATGTTCCCAGCTGTATTCCTTAAGATTTGGGTAATAGGAAGGAAATGATTTTCCATTTTCCCAATCCTGATATAATTGCTTTATGAAAGTTTTAATATGATCATCGGCACCTAAATCATCTGATGATACCACTTTTCCACAACCAATTTCATCAAACAGTGAAGTAATTTCTTGATCATTTGTACCATTGATTATGGCTAGTACAGGATTTCCACATCCTAAATATTCGAATAATTTTCCTGTAAGGATGCCTTTTTGTTCATGGGTGGCCCAGGTTAATAATACATTTAAGTGGGCTGACTCCTGCAAAGCTAAAGCTTCGTGTGTTGGAAGATCATTTAATACAAGGCTGACTTCATTCAAACTAAAGGATGAAATCATCTTATTCCAGATAGTATTGTCTTTCCCTGCATAAATTAATTCAACCTTATTTTTATCTACCATTTTATTTTGTACCATTTCGGAAAAAGACCTGAACAAAAGAGTGGGATCTCTAAATCCCAGATAAATGGAGCCAGTGTAAACAATCCTGAATTTCTTTGAATTTTGGTTGACCGACTTCCTTGGTATGATTCCATTCATGATGGTGATAACATTGGGATTCATAGCTTGTATGAGATGGGTAATCCCGTTTGAAACTGTAAAAGCCTTGTTGCATTTACTGAGAAACTTTTTCCAAACCCAGAATTGAAGTTTTTTTAAAATTACATTTTTTCTTAAATTTTCTATTGGAAAATCATGAAAACTAACAACCCAATCTGCCTTAGGATATCTTATTTTTAGCAAGTAGCCGATACATACATTTGAAAAAGGTCTGAAAGATGTTATAATAATTTTTTTATCCTTCTTTTTTAGTATCCTGATTCCTTCGATTAAACCATGAAGGATATAAATAATACCTCCTTCTCCAATCAATAAATTAAAAGGAAAAGATTCATTTAACCTGATAAATAATTGAACAATCCATCCTGATTTTTTCTCTTCAGAAAAATGGGTACTTTTCTTTCTTCTGAATTTAGCCAGTATGGTCCGATAATCAAAAGTAGCTAAGTACTTTACAGATAACCCATCCAAAGGCATTGCTTCCTGATCCAATGATTTGTAATTGGAAGTTGTCAATACCTGCACATCTCCAAAATAATTCCTTAAACCTTTGGCTAAAAAATAATTACGCTTTACCGCAATAGATTTGATCGGCGGAAAGTAATAAGAAATGTATAATAATGACGGTTTCAAATCTGACTAATTATCAGGAAGTTATGGTATTAAGTGGTAATTTTTGTAGTTATCTCCCAGGCTGAAAGCCTTGGAATATGGTATCCTTGCGGGACGCTACGACAAGCAAACTGTTGACGTTCGTCGTAGCTTCCAAGCTACGATGCAGTATCTTCAGGCATCCTTGTCGGAGAGTGCACAAAATAGAATGCTCATTTACATTGCAGGCTGGAAGCCTTGATATATGGTATCGTAGCGGGACGCTACGACAAACACACATTTTTGTTCGCTCACGTTCGTCGTAGCTTCCAAGCTACGATGCACTATGCTCAGGCATCTTGCCTGAGCATGTAAAAAAAAAGTTTTACATTGCAGGGTGGAAGCCTTGGAATATGGTATCGTAGCAGGACGCTACAACAAACAAACTGTTCACGTTCGTCATAGCTTCCAAGCTACGATGCAGTATCTTCAGGCATCTTGTCTGAAAATATACACCAATGATTAAAAATCAAGCTGGAAGCCTTACGATATAGTATTGTAGCGGGACGCTACTACAAACACAAGGCATGTTGCCTAAGTATGGATATACCCAATTTCAGGCCCAATATCTAAAAGCTCTATGGAGACCAATTCATCCATTCCTGCATAACTTTTAGCTGAACTGTATATGTATTCTTCTGGAAGCAACGTAATCCCTGCACGAACAGGATTGTTGTGAATATATTGAAGTCTTTGTGATATCCACAAAGGGGATTCTAATTCTACAGGATGATTGTCTTGTTGCCAGACTTGAAATTCTTCATTTCTTTTATTGTTTGCTGCATGGTATTTCATAACCACCTCCAGCCAGTCCTTCCTGCTTTCAGTATTTTTCTGAACTTCCAGTAATATCTTCTTTGCAGTATAACTCTTAAAGTCACGAATAAGGTTTGATAGCAAATATGGCTCCTCCGCTCTACAGATTAAATGTACATGATTACTCATAATAACCCACGCATGAACAACTAATCCTTTATTGGCAATACAGAAATTTAGACTATCGACAATTATTTCCCTGTACCTTTTGTAGGCAAAAATATCAATCCAACCAACAGTTGTTATAGTCAGAAAATGCAATGCGTTTTGATTTTTTATTTGGTAACCGTGTGCCATAATTAGCTTATTAGATGTTATGCAGGCTGGAAGCCTTGGAATATGGTATCGTAGCGGAACGCTACGACAAACACAACATTTTTGTTCGTCGTAGCTTCCAAGCTACGATGCAGTATCTTCAGGCATCTTGCCTGAGAGTGCATAAAAAAATAAACGTTTTACATTCCAGGCTGGAAGCCTTGATAAATGGTATCGTAGCGGAACGCTACGACAAACAAAGGTAAATACTTGAAAACATCGAAAGTTTGACTTAATATTGGAAATTGGAATATTTTACTGCCTTAATACCGGGATTAAAATAATATCCAATGTATGGGTCTCCTGAATTTGTATTTCGTCTATCTGCCAAATAAAAATATAAAAATTTTGGAGTCCGCTCAGGTTTATTAACATAGCAAGTATCAGAGTTGTCTTGCCCTCAATTAAATGCGAACACAAAAAAAGTTTAAATTTTTTTAAATCACTAATTTTGTGTTATGGAAAACAAGAAAAAAGAAAGAATGAGTACCAATAAAAAGACTGAATTGGTACTGCAATTATTGCGAGGTGAGTCACTGGATGAACTTTGTAGAATCCATCATGTATCTGCCAGTCAATTGAGTGAGTGGCGTGATATCTTTGTCAGCAAAGGTAAAGAAGGTTTCCGTAAGAGCTCGGACGATCATCGTCTGCGTGAAGCCCAAGCGATCATTGGTCGCCAAGCCATAGAGCTTGACCTGTATAAAAAAAGATGGTATTGATTCGTCAGATAAAAGAAAAATAGTTTCCATGCTAATCAATACAGAACCAAAACCAAATATTAGATTGGCTCTTAAGGTCAGTGACCTAAGCGTAGGAGCTTGGTATGACAGGCGGTCATTGAAGACAGATAAATGTAAGCCAGGGCCAAAATCTGTGTACTCAGACGTTGAAGTGCTTCAAGCCTTAAGGAAGTATATAGCCGAGCCTATTTTTTATTTAGAAGGCTATAAGAAACTCAAGGTTAGGCTCAAAGAAGAATATGGCATCGATGTGGGTAAGGAAAGGCTAAGAAGGATCATGACAGAAAATGAGCTTCTGTGTCATCAAAAAAACAGATCACACCCACTCAGGTATCATCACGACGGTAAGATCATCACGGATTGTCCCAATCAAATCTGGGGCATGGACATCAAAGAATTTCATACTTGTATAGGAAAAATTTACTTATTTGATATCTCGGATCATTTCAATAGCGAAATTAAAGGATGGTACGTAAACACAACATCCAATGCAAATGATGCGATGCAAGCTCTCAGAAACGCTGTAAGAGCCGAGTTTGGCAATGTGGCCAAAGATGTGTGTAAAGGTACAAATCTAAAGCTCAGAGTGGATCATGGCACTCAATTTGATTCCAAAGCTTTTGAAGATGAATTGAATTTTTAAGCATTTTAAAAGTTCTGCCTTTGTAAGAAGCCCACAAAGCAACGGGGTTATTGAAAGATTCCACAGAACGCTCAAAGAACAATTAACCTTAATCAATACATTTAAAAATATAGACGAAATACATCAAAATATTCATACATTTGTTGCCAAATATAACCAGAAGTGGCTATTGCATAGATTGAAACTTCAATCTCCACTGAAATATAAAGAGGGGAATCCATCGGGTAATACTGAACCAGAGGGAGTCCGTCATTGAGTCGCAGACTCAAAAAAAGATAGTCAGGCCTGAGCTATCTACCTTCGGTACAAAACGTCACCGTCGGTCGTCCGTCATCACAAAGGTATGTAGTCTTTTTTGAATTACAAAACCTTGTTCTGTTAGTAGGCCTTAATGAGTGTTCAGTTAATTAGGGGCAAAACAGAGTTGCATTTTTCCAATTTTTGATATTGTCTTTTCATTGAACGGTCATATTCAAAAGCAGATCCATTTAAAATCGTTAGCCAAGCTTCGCCTATATTTGATTGAACTTCAATTAATGAAAAAAAATTTGCAAATGACTTGTTTTCCCTATTTATTGAGAGACCTGAGACAAACAATACTAAAATAAAATAAACACTAAACCCAATTTTTAAACCATTAGTGATTTGAATATTTTTAAAATCAAGCTTTCTAAAAATTGAGAAATCACTAAATACCAATAATCCATAAAACCAAAGAAAGAGAAAATGTAAATATATAAAATCTACCACTCTTTCAGCAATACTTAAACCATTAGTTCCATAAATGATTAGAAAATGTCCACAAAAAACCGAGAACATTACAATAAAAACAAAATATGGAAATGCTATTCGCTTAATCTTTGAAGTATCGATATTATTAGTTAAATATATAAATAAAAGTGAACTCAAAATCAACTGTCCATTTACTATCCATGTAATAATATTAAAAACTGACGTTGAAAAGGATAAAAATATTAATTTATAAAAGGAATATTCAGAAGCATATTGAGATTTTCTTATCAGATTTGCGGGTGTTGCTATAGAAATAAATGCAAATATTAAAGATATAACAAAAAAAGCTATTAAGTAATTTCGAAATTGTTTAGAATTAAAATTAAACACTAATAATAACCCAATTGTCATTACTGAATAAATCAATGAAATTTCATTTGTACCAATTGTAAAAGTTATGATTAAAATTAATACTAATTGCCAAAATAAACTTATAAAATTTGAAGAATTAAAACATTTGCGCCATAAATAAAATATTAAAACCAAACCATAAAAACCTAATAAATAAGTATGAACAGATGTGAGCATGTACAAAGTATCATAAATTCCTGATACTCCACTAATCCAGGACAACCAAAGAATGGAAGTAGTAGACATAACTAGATTAATATTATGAAAACCAAATACTGCCTTTACGGCTATGCCAATAAATGCTACGATCAAAAGGATATTAACTACAAAAAATACTTTAAATCTGAATAAAGTGTAGAAATTGTCGCTTAGAGAAGAAATCCATGTACTTGAATATCTTCCCATAACATTATTGTAATAAAACTTTTGTTCCTCCCAAAATGTCATTTTTGTAGTCAAGCCTTTTAAATTAGTAACCCAATCCCACTCATGCATACCTAACGGATGATTACAAGTTGCAATTATTAAAAATGGTAAAACAGCTAAAATTAATAATACAAGGAGCATTACATGAATTTTTTTATTCATATTAAATATGTTTTTAATGTGATTAAAAAATAATATTCTGTTTTTAATCTCCAAATTTATAAGATTTTAATGTTCGGCAAATTTCAAAAAATACTGAAATGGCCTTGTACAAAGGTTGCCCTTTGGATAAAGAATATTGAGTATATTTTACATTTATACCAAATTCACTGAATTTCAATTTGTTCCACGCAACTAACCAAATAATTTCTGATGCATGTGCCATTTTTGCAGATCTCAATTTCAAAATTTCCATAGTCTTTCTATTCATCAACCTAAACCCATTATTTGAATCTGTTAGCATCAAACCACAAATTAGATAATTTATTATAACTCCAATCTTTAGGACGATTTTTCTAATAATAGTCATTGAGCTTTTTTCAACATTTGGTAAAAACCTTGATCCTAAAACAATATCTGCATTTTCCGACTTAATAGTATTATACATTTTTAAAATATCTGATGTATCATGCTGTCCATCCGAATCAAAATGAACACAAAACATAAACCCATCTTCGAGAGCCTTTTTCATGCCTGTAACCAATGCGGTCCCTTGCCCGAAGTTTTTAGAATGTTTAATGAGTGATGCTCCATTTATACCTTCATAATTGTAAGAGTCTGAAGACCCATCATCTACTAATATCACTGGCAGATTAAGATCCAGAATTGACCTAACTAATTGTGAAACAATGCTATATGATTCATTATATATTGGAATAATAACTACTAGTTCTCGATCCATATTTAAAATAATTCATAAAACCACCAAATCATTTGTCCAATTAGTTTTTTGACTTTATTGTTTGAGAAGCAGTATCGATTACGGAAATAATACACGTTTCATATTGGCTGAATCTGAGTCTCTTGACTAAATTCCGATGCATTTTTCGTCGACACAGTTTACCCATAATATTTCGGTCTTTTCAATATACTTTACCAGTGACATGACATATTTCGGTTCACAAAGAAACCCCGTTCGTCGTAGCTTCCAAGATTCGATGCAAAATAAGCAGACATCTTTGCCAAAAGTGTACAAATAAAAATGATCATTTACATTGCAGGCTGGAAGCCTTAGTATATGGTATCGTAGCGGGACGCTACGACAAACAATAGGGTATCTTAGCGGGACGCTCCGAAAAACAAAGATACTACAGCTGACCATCAACAAGATTAAAAATTTCTATTGCTATCTTCTTATCATCAAATTCATTTATCGCTTTGTCTCTACCTGCCATGCCCATAGCTGATCTTTGTTGGTAACTTAAGTGCATAAAATGAATAAATGCTTCTTTCAATGCTTCAACATTTCTGATTTCCACTAAAAAGCCATTTAAACCTACGTCTACGGTTTCGGAACATCCTGCCGATAATGTGGTAATTACAGGTTTTGACATAGACATTCCTTCTAATATTATCCTTGGTAAGCCTTCTCTATACGACGGCAAGACGATACAATCAGACTCAGCAATAATAGGCCTTACATCCTTCACAAATCCGTGATAGTAAATGATATCTTCTTCCACCCACTTTATGAGGTCATCCTTATCTATGGTGGCGGGGTTTTCGGCATCCAACTCGCCTACTACCCAAAATGCTACATCTTGTAGGTTCGCTTTGATTTGTCTCGCCGCTTCTACAAATTCTCTGATTCCTTTGTCATAAAGCAGTCTTCCTATAAAAGTAAAAATAGTTTTATCTTTCACTTGTCCATTGGGATACGGATGGTACCAGGTAGTGTCGACACCACAGCCTTTGACAGAAACTGCTCTGTCTCCCGACACAATACCCAACTCTGCAAATAACTCTCTGTCTTCAATATTTTCAAAAATAAACTTCTGATGGAATCCGCCCGAAATTCTGTAAAGCCATGTCATCATTGCCCTTACCAGCCCTTTATTGATAAATGCATAACCCAATCCTGTGACGACAGCTATTGATTTTATCCCCACAATTTTTGCCGCAATGCCACCATAGATATTGGGTTTATTAGTAAAATGCAGGATAATATCAGGCTTAATTTTTTTATACTTTCGTACTAATTCCAACAATAAAAAGATATCTTTGATGGGATTGGTACTATCTCTATCCATCATGCGCAACCCATAGTGTCTCACGGTAGGATATTGCTCCTTGTATGTCAGATACTCATCTACCGGTGCTATTACCACTACGTCCATACCTTCGGCCAAGAACTTATCTATCAGGTTAAGTCTGAAGTTGTAAATATTCCATGTGGAATTCGCTACCAGCGCTATAGTCTGCTTTTTATTTTGTTCCCTCAACAGTTTTAATATTATTCGTAATCGTGTATATTTCTCCAGTTCATCAAAGTATAATCTTCAAATCGGATTGTGTCAGCTCCATTGAAAATGACATTTATATTGGCATGAGGGTCTTTTGATTTAAGCTTTTTCATTGGTGTTAAAAACTCGGATTTAAAAGTCATGCCGGATTTTATCTCGTACATAATAGATTTGTTAAACTCCTTTACCTCTATTAAATCTACTTCCAATCCATTACTATCGCGGAAAAAGAATAAATCAGACTCAAGATGACGATGTGCATTGTACTTCACCTTCTCAGCGATGACCATATTTTCAAAAATAAAACCAAGCTTGTCCGACCTGGACAACTTTTCCTCCTCACTCAGACCTAACAAGTGACACAGCAGCCCGGTATCATAAAAATATAACTTTGGAGATTTTATGAGGCGCTTACCAAAGTTTTTGTGGTACGGTGGTAATAGGAAAATGATATAACCGGATTCCAATATGGTAACCCATGACTTTAAAGTATTTACTGATATATTGAGGTCATTGCTCAGATCATTGTATTTTATCTGAGACCCACACCGATGTGCTATCAATTTAAGAAATGCCCTGAACGTCGTAAGATTACCTACATTTACCAGATCAGATACATCCCGTTCCAGATAAGTACGTATATAATTATTGTAGAACATTTTCGTAGGTATGTCTAAAGCCCATCTGCCTGGATAAAAACCTTTGATCATCATGTCGTAAACATTATTTGACCAATTGGAAATTTGCGCCATCTCCTCAAAGTCCAAAGGATATAAAGTTGATAAATCAACACGACCAGCTAATGACTGTGTAATATTCCGATGTAGTAAATAGTTTTGCGAGCCGGACAATACATATCTACCTGGCACCCTATCAGCATCTACTACGTCCTGTAAATATGAAAATATCTCAGGCATCTTTTGCGCCTCATCTATAATGACTCCATTACTATATCTTTCAAAAAAAACTCTTGGATCTGTCTGTGCCAACAAGGCAGTATCAGGATTCTCCATACTTACATACTCATACTCAGGAAATGCCAGTTTTAATAACGTAGATTTTCCCGCCTGTCTGGGTCCTGCCAAACTCACTATAGGGTAATACTTTGCGGCATTCTGCAAATGCGCTATCATCTTCCTATTCAATGAATCTAAATTATTCATTATCAAATTATTATGCAATTCTTATTTGATCGACAGCACAAATATAGTTAAATATATTAATAAAACCAATATTCTAAACTGACGATTATACATAAACTAAATTGACGGTTTGACATACTTTAAATTGATGATTTTACATAAATTAAACTGACGATTCAACATACTTCAAACTGATGATTTTACATAATTTAAACTGACGGTCTTACATACTTTAAATTGACGATTTTGCATAATCTAAACTGATGATTCTACATAAGTCAAACTGATGATTTTACATAATCTAAACTGACGGTCTTACATACTTTAAATTGACGATTTTGCATAATCTAAACTGATGATTTGACATAAAATAAACTGACGGTTATGCATACTTTAAACTGACAGTTTTACATAAACTAAATAGAGCAAAAAATTATCGTATAAGGAAAAGTAGAGTCAATATGACGTACAATTTGCAGTTTAGGTTCTATATTTTGTTCTGATGGTAGATATTTTATTGTTTTTTGTTTTTCGACACAAATTATTAGTACGAAGGGGAAGTTGTTATTTTCAGACACTTTTCGATAATATTTACGAATTTTTGTAATTGTTTAGGTGTCTAATTTTGTAAAAACTCAATATACCATTTATTGAGTACTTACTTACACCTAAACAATTATTCAGCCTAAATTGCAGACTTGCATCCTTTAAACCGATATGCTTCCACATAATAAATTATCTGTGGGTGTATCCCATTTTTGCACTAAAATTGTTTAAACTGCCCGCTACCCTCATACCCAAGCATAGCTTGGCAGGCTCTGAAGAGCCTGTCAAGCTACGCTTGAGACGTCCCACCCTTTAACTCTTAACTACTAGGATAATCCACTAAATTGGAAACTTAAAAATCAATGTCGTTTAGTTAAGGAATTTTTCTTTGTTTTTACCCTATCTAAATCTTTCCCTTACAAGGGAAAGACTTCATAAAGATGACTTAACTAAACGACATTGACATAAAAATTATATAATATAGTGCAATTTTGGGATACACCCATTATCTGTTTATATAGCAGACATCCTATTCTATTTAAACAGTGCTAATATTTCATCTTTACTTAAAGTACTAAAAGCATTTTCTTCTGTGCTAATGATAGAGTCCGAAAGTGATTTTTTATTTGCCTGCAATTCAATTATTTTTTCTTCTATGGTATCTTTGCATACCAATTTGTAAGCAAAAACATTTTTTTGTCTGACCTATACGATGGGTTCTGTCGATGGCTTGGGCTTCAACAGCGGGATTCCACCATGGATCTACGATATAGACATAGTCCGCTTTTGTCAGGTTGAGACCAGTATTTCCTGCTTTAAGGCTGATTAAGAAAAGTTTGATGTCGTCATTGTCTTCATACTCCTTTACAGCGGCTTTTCTGTTTTGGGTGCTGCCATCAAGATATGCGTATTTAATATGCCTCTCATCGAGTTCCCTTCTGATGAGTGAGAGCATACTGGTAAACTGTGAAAAAATGAGTGCATTGTGACCACCCAATTCATTCTCAATAATGTCCAGAAGTGTATCCGTTTTTACCGATATACTTTTATCTTTATTGATGGCCGTATGGATGAGTTCGGGAGAGTTACAAATCTGTCTCAGCCTTAAAAGTCCTTCGATGATTTTGAGTTTTGATTGACCAAAATTCTTTTCAGTGTCAGCTGCAAGCAAATCATTTCTGATTTCATTTTTCATCGCTTCATAGTATGATTTTTGAGTAGGACCCATCTCGCAGTATATAATATTTTCTATACGCTCAGGAAGATCGGTGGCTACTTGTGACTTGGTGCGACGAAGTAGAAAAGGCTTGACCATCTTTTGCAACAATAGTGCGGTCGGTTGATCTTTATTCTTGTCTATGGGCACTGCAAATTCTTCCTTAAAATTGCCTGCAGATCCAAAGATACCCGGATTTATAAAACTAAACTGGGCAAACAGATCGAAAGTGTTGTTTTCGATAGGTGTACCAGTCATGACGAGACGATTATGACCTTGGAGCAACCTCATAGCCTTATATCGCTGAGATAAGGGGTTTTTGATAGCTTGCGATTCATCTAAGATGATATAATGAAACTTTACATCCTTGAGCCATTCTATATCAGATGTGGCTGTGTCGTAGGTAGTGATGATAAGATCATAAGTGGTAAATTCCTGACCACTCTGATATCGCCCTTGACCGTGATGTATATCATGCCTGAGCCCGGGGCAAAACTTCTTGATCTCAGCATCCCAATTAAACAAAAGACTTTTGGGAACGACAACAAGGCTTGTACCTGCTTTCCTTTCTGCCAAATCCGCTAATAATGACAGTACTTGCAGCGTCTTACCCAGACCCATATCGTCAGCCAGGCACCCACCAAAATTAAGTTCTTCAAGTGTCTTTAGCCATTGATATCCTTCCATTTGGTAAGGTCGGAGCTCTGCCTTGACGGATGAAGGTAACTTGTATCTCTTGCTTTGGTCAAAATCCTGCAGATGTTTTATCTTTTTTGTAATTTCTTTCCGAAGTTTGGTATCTATTTCGTCGTCAAACTGACTATCTAAAAGTCCAAAGTTGAATTTACTTACTACAAGATGATCTCCGTCTTTTTTAGATATTTTGGAAAGTATTTTAAGTTTTTCGATCCATTCTTCCGGCAGTAGTCCTAAACTTCCATCTGAGAGTTGAATAAATTTTTGATTATTTTTTACTGCATCTACCCAGGACTTCAGTTGTACTTTATGTTTGCCGTATTTAATATCTACATTGACATCAAACCAGTCTATCCCTGATGAAATGCCTACTTTGATATTGGCCTTATTTTGATTAAATTTGAATTTGGATAAATTTTCCTGGCCAAAAATAGTAATATTGCGCTGTCGGCATTGGTCAAAAAATTCCAAAAACCACATATTTTCCATCAGAGTATTGATATGCAGGAAGTATTGTCCATACTGTCTGTTTGCTGTCCTGAAATCGGAATGGGCATCCTCCAGAAAATCTGTAAAACCTATAGCATCATCCTGTAGAATATCATATCTTTTGAAAGAAGTTTCTTCTGATTGATATATACTATATGTTGTCAATGGTAAGATGAGCTCTACGTTGTCCTGATACTTAATGACAGGTTTGAAAATAATAAAATCCTCACTCTCTGACAGATATAGTTCATATTTGGGCGTATCCAGTTGTACTACCTCAATATGTAGTGAATCAGGCAGCGTGACATCTACTATCCCGTGACACTCCTGAAGTATAGCATCAATATTTTCTATATTTTTGTCAAAAACCCTAAAAGTAGGTAAGTTTTTATGTATGTGTAGAGTAGTAGGATTTTCATAAATATAACCCTGGTTATTAAAAATACAAAAACCCACACGCATTTCAAAGTGTTTTTCATTGATAAAATAAATATCTTTCTGATCCTTAAAAATATCAAAACAGGTATTTAAATATTCATTGATCTTACTATCATATGAGGGACTTTGATTTATTGCTTCGTCATCTTTATTGTAATTTTCTTCGTCATCATCATATTCGTCATCATCATATTCATCATCATCATATTCATCATCATCATATCCGTCATCTTCGTCTTCGTCATAATATGAATTATAACTATAATCATTGGTGTTGATCATATGCTCTGGATGATATGGTAGATCTAATAAGAATTCTTTATATGGGTTACTCTTTCCCATTTTTTTCAACAATTGTTCATGATAGTAGTCAATTTCCGGTTCCTTTCCTGTATAATAAAAGATGTATTTCTGATCTCCAATAGTAAAATATTTAAGCATACCATACTTATCAGCGATATCTACTATCTCAATATGCATCTGTAAATCAACCTCGCTAAAACTGATAGGGAATACATCGTTGATACTGTATTCATCGATTCTTTTGTAACCACCACCTATGTCCAATACATGATAGAGAGTACTTGCGATAGCCTTTTTGGTCATAAAGCAATTTTGCAATTTGAGTTTTTCTGATGGATACATTACTGACTTCTTGCTCTAGCATCTTCAGTGTATTATAAAAATCAAGCTGTGTATCATCCAGATATCTGGGACGCTCTACAAGTTTAAAACTGGAACTAAGTTTATTGAGTGCTTTATTTTGTTTTGCTTGCCCTAAGTAGCTAAAGCGGTTAGTAGTGGCCTTTTCAGAAATCCAAAAAATTACATTGGCCATCAGATAGTCTTTTTTCGATATATCTTTCAATATACCACCTACCAATGGAACTCTATTTTCGGACTTCAATGATGTCAAATTCAACTGGGGCTTGATATCGCTGGATCTGAGGTAGTTGGCCACAGATTTGGTCAATTCAATATCGTATCCCTCACCGACAAACTTCAGCTTAAAAAATAATTTGATATCCGTACTGCTGACCTTTGATTTCTCACTAAAGGTATCAACTAATTCCTGATAACTGTATTTTCCGGTTTTCAACAATATATTGAGCCACGCTTCTTCGTTAAAAATGTGAGCCACTTCGTTCTCAGGAATTACATTTATTTTTGATTGTGGAGAGTATGAAGGTTCAATGATGATATCACTATTCACTCTTTTAAATATAAACTTTACTAAGCTGATATTACCGGAATATGTTTTAGCAGAAATATTGACTTCGAGCCAGTCATTTTCAATCAAAAAAACGGAGTACTCCCTTGGTCCAGGATAACCAAACTTAAATAAAACCTTGATCCGTTGCTGTATCACATCGGTATCGGTAGTAGTAAGCTTTAAGACTGTCTCTTTTGCCCCGGGAATCTTAAAGTCTGATATTAGAGACAGGTTTCTTAACTTTATGGTATTATCAGTATTAGTACTGGTAATACTGACATCTTTAATGTTTGAGGTTAGCTTGCTGTAGGCCTTTTCATCTTCCATTTTGTTTAAATGCAAAAGAAAATGCGCCTTATGCGCGCAATATTTATGGCTACTCCGACAGTTACATGTCATTTTTATGATCTCATTATTACCATCATAATACAAACCTGTATCATAACCTTCAATGGAAGTAAAAATGACTTTCTTGCTCTGATCTAAGGTTACCGTTTGAATAGTCCTCATGATAGCCGGCGTCTTAAACGCCGTAAGCATTATATCTATTTCCTTCTTCAGGAGTTTTGAAATTGCTGGTTTTAGAAACATATATTATGATAAATGACTGTTATATTCAAAAAATTGCGCAAAAACTTTTGGGACATTTAGCTCAAGCGCTTTACCACTTCCTTGATCTCCTGTTCATCAGACTTGGGATAGATCAATAATGCATGGTCTTCATCCACTACGATGTAGTCATGCAGCCCTTTGATGACGATAGTTTTATCATTATTAGATATAACTATCGTGTCTTGGCAATCCATGAGGTGGATATTTTTACCTATGGTTACTGTATCGGTATCTGCAGCAAGGTAGGCGTGTAAACTACTCCAAGTACCCAAATCGCTCCAACCTATATCTGAGGGTACAGTATACACATTATTGGCCCGTTCCAGAATGGCATAATCGATGGATATATTATTGGTTTTGGGATAGACGTCATCAATATAACTTTGTTCGTATTCTGTATTGAAGGCCGACAAATTTTGGGATAGCACCTCAATGATTTCTGGAGCGTTTTGTGCAAATGATGATAAAATGGACCGAATACTCCATACAAACATTCCAGCATTCCAAAGATATTGCCCAGAATCCAAATATTGCTGAGCAGTTTGGGAGTCCGGCTTTTCCTTAAATGCACCTACTTTGTATATCCCTTCCTGCACGGCATCTTTATGATATTTGATATAGCCATAACCCGTGTCTGGCCTCGTGGGAGAGATGCCAAGTGTGACTAATGCATCATGATGCTCTGCAAAAGCAAATGCTTGCTCTAACTTGTGACGGTAGGCATCTTCCTTGAGAATGATGTGATCAGATGGCAGTACTGCAAAACTTGCCTCAGGATCTTTTTGGCTTATCTTCAATGCCATGTAAGCTATGCAAGGAGCCGTATTATTCATACTGGGCTCACACAAGATATTGCTTTCCGGCACTTCGGGTAAGTGCTCCATGACCAAAGCCTTGTACCTCTTATTGGTCAGGATCATAATACGATCAGGCGGACACAAGGGAAGCACCCGCTCAAATGTCATACGTATCAATGATTTCCCTACTCCAAGTATATCCAAAAACTGCTTGGGCCTATCCGTAGTACTTGACGGCCAAAAACGACTTCCGATGCCGCCTGCCATGATGGCTATATATCTGTTCATTTTCTTGTCATTTATAATGATAATCGAAACTTTAATTTTGATATTACATGTAATTCGAAAGTAAATATTTCGATTATCATCATTTTTTATCTCCCGAAATCATCCTGCAACCTCACGATATCATCTTCATCTGAAGGATGCCCGGCATCAGTATGCTTCCATATTTCTGCTATGAATCCCCATTTATCTCTGCCTATCAATCTGTGCCGCTCGCCACAAGCCAAGGTGAGTAATTTTCCTTTGCGCATATGTTGCACGTCACCCTGCATATCAGTATCACTCTTGATATAGCCTGCCTGGCCATCAATCAACTTCCACAATTCTGCTCGTCTGTGATGGTACTGCCAGGAAAGTCTTTTGCCCGGAGCTACACAAAGTATTTTGGGGCTTAAGGGTAGTGATGACGCCATGAGCTCGGTTTTTAATTCGGGGTAAAAAGCATCAATAAAAGCTTCTTTACTTGTGGTGTCAATAACAAAAAAACCTCCCCAAGGTCTGGAAAGGTCTTTTGTTGAATAATTAATATTTTTCAAAAGCAATAGCTGCTCGACTTTTTTATTGATTTTGTCCATACCTAAATGTATATTTTTATAAAAGTTATCAATTTTGTCTACTCTGCTATGGTTTTATCATCTTTTCGTTGAAAAAAAGAGCAGGAACATTACTTTTTTTGTACAACTCATTATAAAGTCCGATTTCTTTACCTATGGTATCCTGCATATAATCCTGATATGATTTCCATTGTTTATTAATATCCATCATTCTGATTTTTGCAGCTTGTGGCACTCTCGGATCATGTTGATCAACAAAACCTTTTAGTTCAAAGTACTGAGCATTCAGCATACTTGGAAAATTGATTACATCCTGAAAATTGTTTTGTTTGGTTTGAACCAATTGTGCTTCCCAGTGATCTATTTTTTCTATCAATGCTTTTCCAGCTTCTGTCAGAGACTTAAAGTCATCTTTACTTTTGTACTGTTCATTGTACTGTTCTATTTGTTTTCTTACCTTTCTGATATCATTGACATGGTTGTGTATCTCTTTGATTTTATTTTCTACATCTCTCATAAAAGATTGCTGATCAGTCCATTGCTCTTTGCTTATATCTTTCAGGTTGGGATCATTGACCACTTCAAAGGTAGTTTGTGATGACATGCCTTTATAGTTAATTTTACCCTTGTATGTACCCGGAGCCAATCTGTATCCTGTATAATCACCATAGACAAAAGCATTTGGTATTTCCGGTAGAGTCTCACTCTTGAAGTCCCAAGCAAATCTGTTGATACCCTTTTCTGCAGTAATCACCGTCGGAGCAGGTGGACCACCGGGAAATGATTTAAAATCCTTGTTCTTGATATTGGTAAAACTACGGATGACGTTGTCATTGTTGTCCAGTATCTGCAAAGTCACAACAGTGGTATCCGCCTTTTCAGGTAAAAAATAATCGAGCAAAACCCCTGCTGTTGGGTTCTGACCTGTACCAGGAGGAGCTACCATCCATGAAGGGGCAAAAGCCTCAAACTTGTAGGTGGATTTTGGGGTATATATCTTCACCTGATCAGGTTTCAATGCTGATTGTTGTATCGCACTCAGGTCGTCCAGGATCCAAAAGGCACGTCCTGCAGTAGAAACCACCAGATCATTATCTGCAAAAGCGATATCTGTCACAGGGACCACCGGAAGATTGAGTTGGAAAAGATGCCATTGGTTACCTCCATCTGATGAAATGTAAAATCCTCTCTCAGCTCCGCCATAAAGCAGATTTTTGACTTTTTTGTCTTCTCTGATGACCCTGATGAAGTCGTCCGGTCTTACACCCTGATTGATTTTTGTCCAGGTTTTACCGTAGTCTGTGGTCTTAAAACACATATTGGCAAAATCATTGAACTTGTACTTAGTTGCAGCTATATATGCTGTACCTTTATCATGGGGAGATACCTCGATACTATTGATGAGGCACTCATCCAGACCCAGAGGTGTGATAGCCGTCCAATTTTGTCCACCATCACGGGTGACATGTACCAATCCGCAATCACTTCCTGAATATAATACCCCTTTTTCAAGTGATGACTCAATCAAATATGAAATCGTATTGTAATTTTCGCCACCTGCACCTTCGTTGGTTATCGGGGCACCTCCCAGGTCTTGCTTTAAAGTATCATTGCGCGTCAGGTCGGGACTCACCACATCCCATGTCAATCCTCCGTCTTGTGTCTTAAACACCATTTGTCCGGCATGATAGATGACTTTAGGGTCGTGAGGAGAAGCGATAATCGGTGCATTCCAGTTGTAACGATATCTCATTTTTTTAGGCTGCAATGCCAGAATATTAGCAGGGTATTGAGTGATCTCTTTAGTATGACCATTTTCAATATTCAAAACACTGATACCACCCTGATAACATCCGCCATATAAAAGTTTCGGATTTTTAGGATCGAAAGCTACGAAAGCACTCTCACATCCCGGGCCGATACTCCAGTCTTTGTCTGTGATGCCGATGCCATTGTTTCTGCTGGAAATGATGACCGATGTGTTGTCTTGCTGTCCGCCATACACCTTGTAAGGAAACTGCTGATCTACATTGACCCTGTAAAACTGAGCTGTGGGTTGATTATTGAGTGATGACCATGTCTTACCACCATTATAGGTGATTTCTCCTCCACCATCGTCGCCCAAAATCATATTCTGATTGTTTTCCGGATGGATCCAAAGATCGTGTGTATCTCCATGTCCTACCCTGATCGGAGCAAAAGTTTTACCACCATCTATAGACTTTGTCATAGGTGCATTGAGCACATATACGACATCTGCCTGCACCGGATCTGCAAATACCTCCATATAATACCAAGATCGAGCGGTGATAAGTTGATTGTTGCTCATCAATTGCCAGCTTTTACCGGCATTGTCAGATCGGTAAAGGCCTGCTACAGATTTTTCTGCTTCTACGATAGCGTACACCCTGTCCGGATTTGCCCTTGAAACGGAGACCCCGATTTTACCCATTTCTTTTGGTAACCCTTCATTGATCTTTTGCCAGGTATCACCACCATCGGCAGATTTCCACATCCCGCAACCTTTGCCACCACTGCGAACCTGCCATGGCAATCGTCGGTGCTCCCAGGTAGCAGCATACAATATCAAAGGATTGTGGTGATCCATACTTAGCGATGACGCCCCGGAATTGGCATCTACAAAAAGGGTTTTCTTCCATGTCTGACCACCATCTATACTTTTGTAAATCCCTCTTTCATCATTGGCACCATGAGCAGCACCCTGAGCAGCTACATAGACAATATCAGGATTGGCAGGATGTATTATGACATCAGAAATGTGTCTTGTCTTTTCCAGGCCAAGATGTTTCCATGTTTTGCCGGCATCGGTTGATTTATACACACCATCACCATAGGTCGTCATCACACCTCTTATGGCGTGCTCACCCATGCCTACATAAATGATATTTGGATTGGACTCGCTGACAGCTATGTCACCTATAGAACTTGTATTAAACTGACCATCAGATGTATTGACCCAAGTGATCCCTGCATCTTCTGTTTTCCATAGGCCTCCGCCTGTATATCCTGTGTAATACAACTTGTCATTTCCTGTGACACCTGATACGGCATTGGACCTTCCTCCACGGAATGGACCAATGTTGCGCCATTTAAGTCCCTTATATAAATTGGCATCAAATGAAGGTGTAGTCACTGCTGAAACAACAGGTGTTTTAGTTTGTTTTTCTTTGTTTTTTTGCCCAAAAGCTACAAAACTGAAGAGCAATAAAAATGAAAATAAAATACTTCTTGTCATGATTAATTGGCTTTATTGATTTGACGGCAAGTTAAAAATAATAATCAAGGGCTTTATAATAATTGTTCAAAAATTGACTTTTATTTTGATAGATTTTTGGCTTTTTCCTGCGCTCATTCATAGTTCGTCGTGCGTAATTCGGCCCTGCTACCCCTGCCTGACGACAGTCGGCAGGCAGGTATGGCCCCTTATAGGGGAATCCTGCACTCATTCGTAGTTCGCTGTTCGCATTTTTGCCCTGCAACCCGTGCCCCTTAAAGGGAAGACCCACGCTTTTCATCGCTCAAATCATTCAGATTGTTCAAATCATTCAAATCACTCGGTCGTTCGGTTGTTCAAATCATCCATCGCTCGGCCACGCTACCCTCTATAACTAAAGGGAAGACCCACGCTATTCATCGCTTAAATCATTCATAGTTCGGACTTGACTGCTGAAATGCAACCTTTCTACTGTAGTGAAATAAAGGTAGATGAAGGTAGTTGTTCAAATCACTCGAATCGTTCAAATCATTCAAATCACTCGGTCGTTCGGTTGTTCAAATCATCCATCGCTCAGCCACGCTACCCTCTATCCCTTATATGTTTGCATTTTAAAAATTAATGGTTTCAAGATAAACAAATAATTTATAACTTGGCGGTTGAAGGGGAACACCCCTTGATACTTAGATATCGTCCTTTAGTGTCCCTTTCGCCAAGCTTAATCATGAGGTATAACTTGATACATTGATATCGTATAACATAAGGGAATGTAAGGCTTGACACTTTTTTTTAACACATTTTAAAGTAATTTATGTATGAAAGTTGGATTTGGAGGACTGGACGCAAGTAAAGGTTATTGTGATTTCAGTTTAATTTCGAAGGGTAATGAATTTACCAATCGCAGGATGAATTTTATTGATAATCAATCCGGTCTTGATGAACTCAAAAAAGTCTTATCACAGGCACTTTTGTCTATTGATAAAATTTATTTGGCTATTGAAAGTACCGGTGGGTATGAAAACAATTGGTATAATCAATTGGTAAGTTTTGATAAGCGAATCATCATGTTCAGGATTAATCCGTTGCGGACACATCATGAGTCAAAAAGAATATGCATCGCAATATTAATGACGCCATCAGTAGTGAAATTATAGCTAGGCATGTATCTGAAAATTATGAGGAACTAGAGAAAGCCAAGCCTAGATCCTTACATTTTTATACTGCGAAACAGATGCACAAAACTATACAAGGATTTATTAAACAAAAGACGAGAAATATCAACCAACTTGAGAAAGTAGTGTATAGTTGTATTCCTGGTCTTTTAACTTTTTAGTAAAAATGGCATGCCAAAATACATGTATAAAGTACTTCAAAAGTATCCATCAAAGGCAAAGATATTAAATGCGAAAACAGCTTCATTGGCTAAAATCAAAGGGTTAACCATGGAGAAGGCTGAGGCCATCCAAAAGCGGTGAAGCTAGATTCAGGGTCGGGTAATACGATACTTACTGAGCTGAATATTAAAACATTGGCCCAAACTATTAACTTATACTCCACCCAGATCAAAGAACTTCAATCAGAACTTGCTAAACACGGAGCCAACGACTTAGCGGATTTATTAGTCACAATTCCTGGTTGCGGCATCGAGTCAGCAGTGTCATTAAGCATAGAAATAGAAGATATAAATCGATTTAACAGTGCCGCATCACTTTGTTGCTATTTTGGAGTACACCCAGAAAACCATACAAGTGGTGATATATCAAAGAAACCTAAAATGAGCAAAAAGGAAGTAGTTCATATAGGGGTACAATATACATGGTAGCTAAAAATGCGATTATGTATGACCCTTATTTTAAAGAGGTATATTCAAATCAAAGAGCGAAAGGTAAGACCTATAACGATGCTTTAGGTGTAATAATGAACAAGTTAACAAGAGTGATCTATGGTATGCTTACAAACAAAGAGGCATACGATTCATCAAAACCTAAAACACAAAAAACAAACCAGTAGACGCAGATCAGCAAATAGAGAAGTTGGAAAAAGAAACCGCAGATTATAAGGCAGAGCTAGAAAAGATGCAAAACGCACCAGTTTCTCGAAGAGCAGAAAATAAAATAAAAAAGGCAATGGAAGAGTCTCAAAACTCAATTGAAGAGTTGCGCACGAGATCAAAACCATTACCAAGTGCAAACATATAAATTTGTTTGAACTTGGTAATAAAAAACACCGCCAAATATTATAAAATCAACGGTATAACTAAAGGGAAGACCCACGCTATTCATCGCTCAAATCATTCATCCTCGCTACGATGCAGTATCCATAGGCATCCTTGCCTTAGACACATGTGGTTTTACTTCGACTATCGCTCAGTACGGCGCGGCTCCTCGATGATGTACTTCGACTGGGCTCAGTATAGCGCGCTCAACCACCAATCTAATACGGCCTTGATTTGCAGAATTGCAAATGATATCGACAACTTTACGACAAACAAAATTACTTTGAAACGAAAATGCCCTATGTGTACCAACTCTCACCACTGCTTAGAAATTTACTTTTACAAAACTTAAGAAGTTATCGATATCCATTGTTCTAACTTTAGGGAAATTAACTTGTTTTAATATGTCAAAGTGTTTATCATTTGCAACTTAAAGATCAGAATTACCTGAAACATAACAATCAACAAACTTATTGTCGTCTTTATCAGAATCAATTAGGTTCCAGATGAACTTTATTTCTACCTTAATGACATTTTCCAAATTCAGTAGAGTTTCCCCAATATTGTGGGCCACTACACCATTCGCTTTTCTTTCAATAATTTCTACGTATTCATTAATCAACTCATAACTTACAACTATTTCAATCTGTCCATTTAGAATTGCTTCAAAAATTGGTCTATATTTGGATTTTCCGGGAAATGGAAACCAATATAACATTGGTATCCAATACCACCCTAATTTTGTTATTGTTCAATTCTGAGATGTTCACCTGTCAACTGTGTCATGGTCTCATCTGACCAATCGTTTTCTTCCCATAATCTATCCATTTCATCTGTCGCTTTGGATGCAAAATAATTTCCTAAAAGCACTTTTATTTCATCAAGTTGAGATTCAGGAATTTCAAAATTAAATGATTTTAACAATTGCATTTGTAAGTTGGTCAATGGTTTTGCAGCGCTCATAATGAAAATTTATATTTTAAATATTAAACACACTAATAAACATTTAAGTTCCCTCTAATGGCATTGCATTATTTAAATGCAATATGACTATATCTTGCAATCAGAAATTTCAAGGCCATTACAAAACCCGTTCGTCGTAGCGTCCTCGCTACGATGCTGTATCCATAGGCATCCTTGCCTGAAGCCCCACGTTGTCCGAAGTCTTGGAATCGTGGACTATTATCAAACGGTCTATGACCGACGTGTTTTTACCCATCCCAACTAATTGCATCCACAAGCCGTTGTTTGTGGTTCCTTCATTATTGAGTGAAATCGTTCACTCAATTTGCTTTGCAACCATTCAGTCATCCTTAAAAGGGAAGGACTTCATCCACGGTGGTTGAATGGATCATGCTTTATTCAGGCTGCAACGATAGGAATAACCCCCCGTTCGTCGTAGCGTCCTCGCTACGATGCAGTTTCCAACAGGCATCTTGTATAAAAAACAGTCCAAAAAAACAATATGCTTTGAGCAAGTCATATTAATTTTGATTAAAACACATATAAATTTGAACCTTCTATCATAATGAGTCTTGCTTCTTGGTCAAATGCTAAAACTATAGTAGACAAATTATTTTTAATTAAAGATATTAAGTCTTTATTTGAAATATTACCGATTTTTAAATACAAAACAGAAGGCATCTTCGCGTCTTTAAAATGACTATTGTAAAAATCATTATCTTTAGTGACTATTATTCTGTTTTCTAACAGTGCTAATTTCCGAATTTCTGTGTCTGACATGAATATTCCATCGGAATATGAGCTTGTGTGAACTGCATCATGACCTAAATCAATAAAAATATTGATTAGCTTAGGTGGTAATTGAGTATCAATAATCCATTTGTACTTTCCGATCATGCTTTATTCAGGCTGCAACGATAGGAATAACAGATTGAGGATTACTTAGTAGAGCAGCATAAATTAAGGTAGCTCGAATATCTTCTTCTTCTAAATAATCGTAATCTTCCAAAATTTCATTTGTTTTCATTCCGGCTGCGAGCAATTCAAGTAATTGGCTTACGGTAAATCGCATATTCCTGATAGTAGGTTTACCATTACAAACTCCTTTATTGATCGTTATTCTTTCTAACAGCTGAGCATCCATGATTAAAAGATTTACCTGATTCAAACAATTTTTTACAAAAAAAAGTTTTTTTCATCACCCGTTCGTCTTATTTTCCTTACTACGATGCAATATCAACAGGCATCTTGCCTGGGACACTAACAAAAACACCTTTCTTTAAGCAGGCTGGAAGCATTGTGATATGGTATCGTAGCGGGACACAGATACCAAAGTAACATAAATTGATTCTGTAAAGTGGCTCCAATTCATTATTGGAAAAGAATCTACTAATATTCAATTACAAATGAACCTTAAGTTCTACTATATTGGAGAAATCTTTATCCTTAGTAATCAAAACAGCATCCTTTATAATTGCTGTTGCTGCTATAATGGCACCAGGTAATTTTAATTTATATCTTTTCTTGATCACAATTATTAGCTCCATTAATTCGTGATCATTTGCATTTAATTTATGAATATGGATCCTTTCACAAAATTTCAAAAAAACCGCTTTATCTTTTTGTGACAACCCTTCAAAAGCTAAAAATTCAAGCCTGGAAATTACAGATATACATACATGGTCAGCCTTATTTATAGTGAACAGAAAATATTCTTCGAAAAATTTAAATCATAATGTATTGTAAATTAAACAATTATGATTATAAATTTTTGCAATCAATTATCTGTTTAGTATACTAACTCAATTATACTGTACTCCCCTCGCAATAATGCAATGATCGCATTCGTATCAAGCACAACTTTTAATCCCATTCATCCCTAATTTCTTTTTGAGACGAAAGTGCATCTTTTGACCATTCCAATTGACCGATCAAATCACTAAAATCAGGCTTTATAGATGTATCAACTTCTTTAATTTTCAAAACAACCTCTATGTCCTTGTCCAAAAAAGAAGTTTGGTATTCAATCAACAACTTACCATTAGGCGCTGTTCGTTTGTTTAATTTTATGGTATCCATCATCATCTAAACAATTTTGTATAATTCATTAAACATAATGGGTTTATGATTAGTTTCAAGTAATAGGATTAGTTAGTTAGTGTTTGCTGAATATATTATATGTTGCTGAATTTCAAAATTTTATTCAATTATATTTTTATACAAGTGCAAGGTTTTTTGATGTGTAATGAGTAAAACCTTTGCACTTTGATTTAACATTGTCCTATGCGGACGGCAGTCACTTTTTTGCATCTTTTGCTCTCACATATTCCTTTGGAATGCTTGCCCAGAAGTCGAGTAGGCAAGCGGGAGTTTCACCCGCAAGCCTCTCACGGAACCGTGCTTGAAGATCTCCCTTCACACGGCTCTTGATGCGGTTAAAACCTTTTCAACAATACCCTTTTGACCAATGATAGAAAAGCTCTGGCTTTTCTTTTCTTATCATTTCATACATGTTCAACGCTTCTTTTGACCCTGTTTTATACTTCTTTCTAATCCACTTCAATATCCGTTTATTAAAATTATAAAAGCAGGTGTTTAGTCCACGTTTTGTGAAGAGACCATAATAATTTGTCCATCCAATCAATTTGCTATTTATTCTTGCTGCAATGTCCTGTATTTCTAAATCAGTATGTTTCATCGCTTTATTAATTCGAAACTCTTCCATTATCTTTTTCTTACTGCTTTTGCTGATGTCTCCTAAGAATCCTAACAAGATTTGTTTGTCTTTCATTATCATCTTGGAAGGTTTAAAGCTAAAGCCCAGAAAATCAAATGTTACATGTTCATGGTTTGCTTTCCGTCGATAATCTTTGCAATAGGCTATCTTTGTTTTGCTTTCTTTGATGCTTAGTTTCACTTCTCCGAGACGTTGCTTGATTTGTGTAAGTATATGTTGTGCTTGTCGTTCACTTTTACAGTGGACTACTACATCATCCGCATATCTTACAAATCTTACATCAGGATGGTTTTTGTCAAACCATTTATCTAATGTAAAGTGCAGATATAAGTTTGCTAATAAAGGGCTTATAACTCCGCCTTGTGGAGTGCCTTTGCCTTCCTTATTCCTTATACTTCCATCTTTGTCTTGGATTGGCATTTCTAACCATCTTTTAACATACATCAATACCCATTTCTCAGGCATAACATGTGCTACTGCCTTTAGCATGATTTCATGGTCTATCTCATCGAAGAATTTACTGATATCCATGTCTATCACCCAATCATATTGATAGCAATTCTTAATTACTGTTTGTAATGCTTGATGTGCGCTCTTTAATGGGCGATAACCATAACTATCTTGGTGAAAAATTCCATCTATGCGACTTTCCATATATTCCTTCACTACTTGTTGACTGATTCTGTCTCGTATTGTAGGAATACCCAACTTGCGCTTCGTTCCGTCTTTCTTTGGGATTTCTACTTCTCTAACTGCACTTGGATGGTAGCTTCCTGAAGCCAGTCGGCTCCATATACTATGGAGATTACTACTTAACTTCTTTTCGAATGCCTTCCAAGTTTCTTCATCTACTCCAACGGCTTTCCCGCCCTTACGCAGCTTTAAATATGCCTGCGTAACCCACTGACGTTCGATTGGTATGCTTTGGTTTACTCTTACTTCCATTTCAATCTTCCTCCTCTACGGAGTTGTTTAATGTTAAATAATATCCACATCCTAAGCCCTTCGCTATTACCAACTTTCATTGGCCTTTAAAGCACTACTATGACTTAGTCCGACTACCATATAACGCATCTTCCGCGCTGCCAAATGTGGTTCTCCCAAGTTTTATATTGAAGCCCAATATACATTCATGTCGTCTTTACACCGATGGATACATTGCCAGTAATTAGGCGTCCGCAATGCTTATCTCTGAGTCCTTTTTACAACCCGATTTTATCCATATCTCTGTTTTTTCGATGTTTCATCAACGATTCATTCGCATTCATCTCTATATATCATACCTGACGTTTTAATACGCCTTTTCTCTTAACGCTTACTACATTTCAATCACTCGATTTGCAGAAAAGAGCGGTTTGACAAGTTACCCTAAAATCCCTTGCCGATACTTCGCAACATGGTCACTCATGTTGTTGTATCATCTTCAATTTAACATGGTAGGCTTTCACCAACCTACCCTCATGGCACACAAAAAGTAACCAAAAAACGCTAGTTCAAAAAAAGGCGATTGCGAAGCAACGTTCTCTCTCATGTCAAAATGCTTTTTCTATTGCCTTGATTATCTGTCCTTTACATCAAATATTTATCATTGGCAATAGACGCACTTTTTCTGCCCATCCGCTAGCGGTTCACTTCGTCAAAGGCTTACCCGCCTTTGGTGCTTTGCACTACACTACGTTCATGTTCACTATCGCTTGTTTTTTGAACAATTAACCACACCAATAGCTTTATAAAAATTGAGTGATGCTACTTTTTCAGCAGACCCTAGTTAGATACCACATTGTCCAAAGTCTTGGAATGGTGGACTATTATCAAATGGTCTATGTAGGAATCTTGCTGAAGTATGTGAGGTTTCAGTTTCACTATAATTTGCTTACCTTAAAATTAAAACAGATTATTGATTGGTATCATTTAGAATGCTTTCTATAGTGGCCTCTGACCACTCATGTTCTTTTGCATTTTCATCTGCCAGAGTACTTAGCTTTTTTGAGTAATATTGCTCAATTAATCTTTTAATGTCCATCAATTCTTCTTCAGGTGGATTATTTGCATATAACTTCAACAATTCCAACTGTAATGGAGTAAAATTTTTGGACTTTTCCGGAATTTGCAATGTATCCATTACTAAATAATTTTTAAGTGAAATAAGATATATATAATAAAGTAATTTTCATTCTTTATAGTTCCCTTTGGGATACTAAAATCCTAAAACCGTTGTTCATCCTACCCTTTTGGTTACTATGCAGTATCCAACAGGCACCTTACCTGAGTCATTAACAAGAATATCCTTCTTTATCAGGCTTGAAACCTTGTGATATGGTATCGTAGCGGGAAGGTATGACAAACTTGCAGTCTTGATTCATGAAACAAAACTTCAAAAACAATCTTCCTTAAGCGGTTTCACTTCGGCTCCATTATATTGCGCTCAGTACAGCGCGGCTCCTCCGCTGCGGCGGATGCGCTCAACCACAAAGATAATATTCTTTCGGCGTTCGGCCACGCTACCCTCTATCCTAAAGGGAAGACCCACGCTATTCATCGTTCAAATCATTCGTCGTTCATGTGGTTTTACTTCGGCTCCATTTTCTTGCGCTCAGTACAGCGCGACTCTTCAGCCGCGGCGGATGCGCTCAACCACCAAGATAATGTTCATTCGTCGCTCTGCCACGCTACCCTCTATCCCTAAAGGGAAGACCCACGCTATTCATCGCTCAAATCATTCATCCTCGCTTCGATGCAATATCCACAGGCATCCTTGCCTGAGACATCGCTGAAATCATTCGAACCGTTCAAATCATTCAAATTACTCGATGAGTTCGGTTGTTCAAATCATTCATCGCTCGGCCACGCTACCCTCTATCCCTAAAGGGACGACCCACGCTATTCATCGTTCGAATCATTCAGATTGTTCAAATCATTCAAATCACTCGAATCGTTCAAATCATTCAAATTACTCGATGAGTTCGGTTGTTCAAATCATTCATCGCTCGGCCACGCTACCCTCTAACTAAAGGGACGACCCACGCTATTCATCGTTCGAATCATTCAGATTGTTCAAATCATTCAAATCACTCGAATCGTTCAAATCATTCAAATTACTCGATAAGTTCGGTTGTTCAAATCATTCATCGTTCGGCCACGCTACCCTCTATCCCTAAAGGGACGACCCTCGCTATTCATCGTTCGAATCATTCAGATTGTTCAAATCACTCGAATCGTTCGGTTGTTCAAATCATTCATCGCTCTGCCACGCTACCCTCTGTCCCTAAAGGGAAGACCCACGCTTTTCTTCGCTCAAATCATTCAAATCACTCGAATCGTTCGGTTGTTCAAATCATTCGTCGTTCGGCCACGCTACCCCTCTATCCCTAAAGGGAAGACCCACGCTCTTCATCGCTCAAATCATTCGTCGTTCGGACTTGACTGCTGAAATGCAACCTGTCTACTATAGTGAAATAAAGGTAGATGAAGGCAGTTTTTCGTCGCTCAAATAATTCATCGCTCGGCCACGCTACCCTCTGTCCCTAAAAGGAAGACCCACGCTTTTCTTCGCTCAAATCATTCGTCGTTCGGACTTGACTTCTGAAATGCAACCTGTCTACTGTAGTGAAATAAAGGTAGATGAAGGCAGTTTTTCGTCGCTCAAATAATTCATCGCTCGGCCACGCTACCCTCTGTCCCTAAAGGGAAGACCCACGCTTTTCTTCGCTCAAATCATTCGTCGTTCGGACTTGACTTCTGAAATGCAACCTGTCTACTGTAGTGAAATAAAGGTAGATGAAGGCAGTTTTTCGTCGCTCAAATAATTTTGCTTACAAAAATATTCGTCATTTCAAGGAATTAATAAAATCAAATACTTTCTTATTATTAAAAACTACCTTTGTGGGTATGGAAAAATCTTTGAAAACAAAACAGTCAATGTTACCGTCTGCATTTTTTGTTGTTAATTGAAAATGGTCTCCTTGATTGATATATTGTTCTATTGTTTCGGCATCTGGGTCTATGATCCAATATTCTTTCACTCCATGCATCTGATAATCTTGAAACTTGACACCACGATCACGATCTTCAGTACTTTTGGAAAGAATCTCGATGATGAAGTCAGGTACGGGAAATATAGTTTGGTCACTCCTAAAACTGGGATGATTTTCATGTAGGAAAAAACACAAATCCGGTTCATAATCATTTCGCGTAAAACGACACATTATTTTTTCTACTCCTAGAAAACCTAACTCATTGATGATGTTAAAGTGCTCGAGAATGATAAGCAGATTTTTTGTGATATCATTATGCATTTTGATCACGGGAGAATGCACGATGATCTCACCATCTATAAATTCTGCCTTCATACTTGGATCCACCCAATTGTAAAAATCAAGCCTTCTGTTTTGTTCTTCTACCCAATAAGATTCTAACTCATCAATAAGATGACGAAGATTGGGTTGTTTTTTGAGCGGTGCTAAAAGTGCCTTCACGACTTACAATTTAGTATTTAAATGCAAATTTCTACAAAAAAGTTCACTTTAGAATGTTAAAATAAGTATCCGGAAATATTATACCAAATAGAAAATTCATTGTAAAAATTCAAAATCATAATTATTTAATTTATATCAAATTATGGTTAAAATTTTTCGCAGAATATTTTCTGTTCACTATAAAACAAGTCTTTAGTAGAATTATTGCAAATTGTCAAATGTAATATACGGTCATATGTCTGAAAATTCGTCATTCAAAATTGCCCCACAGGCCCCCAACCCCTAAGGGGAGTTCCCGCGCTTTTTAATTCGTCGTTCAAATCATTCAGATTGTTCAAATCATTCGTTGCTCGGCCGTGCTACCCTCTATCCCTAAAGGGAAGACCCACGCTATTTGTCGCTCAAATCATTCAGATTGTTCAAATTATTCGAACCGTTCAAATCATTCAAATTAATTGATAAGTTCGGTTATTCAAATCATTCGTTGCTCGGCCGCGCTACCCTCTATCCCTAAAGGGAAGACCCACGCTATTCATCGCTCAAATCATTCAGATTGTTCAAATTATTCGAACCGTTCAGATTGGTCGTCGTTCAAAACGGCCTCTTCGGCAAGGTCTTAAACACCTTATATATCAACTCTGACTTTGGAAAGATGATCACCCATGCCGTCAAAAAGATACACATAAAATCGGTATATAAACTTTGATGCTCTTGGTACCAATGTTCTACTTCACCTTTGAGATGGTAGATTTTAAGGGTGTAGAAATCCCAGATGTCGCCGCCTTGGTCCCTTATTTGGGTGATGACCGTTTCTTCATCGCTGAATATGATAAACCCAATTCCTGTAAGGCCGGGTTATACATTATAAATGACTTTTTGCACATCGATAGGATAAGCGGCAAAGCTTTTTTGCATCACGTGCAGTTGACGAATCAAAACTGCATTTCATTTAAGATTTCGGTGCTATTTTTCTAACCAATTACGGATTAATTTCTGAAAATACAAGCCTATTTTTAATTTATTAATTTTATAAGACGGCTTCAAATGAGCAACAGAATCATCCAGAATATCATCAGTATATATTAATGCCATTTGAAATAATTTTGGAGATAGCGTCGGCAAATATCCGTGCGCTATGGTATAAATTTGGTCTATTGGGTATCCACTTTTCGAAATGCAATAAATGTCATAATAATCTCTATATTTGGCCCTTAAAAATAAGGTATTTACTTTTAAACCCATCATAAGGTTCAATGTGGCAATGTATATGGAATTTTTAAATTGTTTTCTTTCCATCAAAGCATCCCAATTATTTGCAAAAAAAGTAACTTTCACTCCCTCAATTATTAAATCCATTTGACTATTACTTTCATTAATGATTTTGGCATTCTTAAAATTACGCAATGCATTAAAAATATCTTTTTTAGGAAGACTATCTTTCGGACTAAAGAAATCTAAATCTTCACTCAGTCTATGATTGAGGTATAAAGTCAAACAAGAGCCGCCTACTAAGGTAAACTCTGAAATGAATTCAAAATCTGAAAGTCTTAATAATACATCACTTGTACTAGGCAGTAGGTAGGCTAAACTTGCGAGGGTGGGTTCTTTCACCATATTGAGCTTGTAGCCAACTTTTTGTGTTGGGTATTTTGAAATAAAACAATGCCAAGTAGTAGTTTAGTTTATCATATCTTCTATCTTGCAGAAGCGTGTTTTTCCAGACATCAATAATCTGTGATGAGGAATAGCAGACAAATAATAATTTTAACTCCGACACTCCTCCATATTGCAAAGTATGTTCAATAATTATATCGTCACTCAGTTTTTTCAACTGGCTTGGATCATAACTCCACAATAAATTATTATCGCAGAGCGCTTGGATGAGGATACTTTTAGTCGGTATCAAAGTGAATTAAATTACATTTAAAAGAATAAAATTAACATACAAATTAACATTCCTTTAAAGTAAATTGTTCAGATACAAGTATGGTATAGAACAAATTTTCTAATTAACTAACAGCTGAGTATCCATGATTAAAAGATTTACCTGATTCAAACAATTTTTTACAAAAAAAAGTTTTTTTCACCACCAGTTCGTCATATTTTATTTATAACGATGCAATATCAACAGGCATCTTGCCTGGGACACTAACAAAAACACCTTTCTTTAAGCTGACTGGAAGGCTTGCGATATGGTATCGTAGCGAAACACAGATACCAAAGTAACATAAATTGATTCTGAAAAGTGGCTCCAATTCATTATTGGAAAAGAATCTACTAATATTCAATTACAAATGAACCTTAAGTTCTACTATATTGGAGAAATCTTTATCCTTAGTAATCAAAACAGCATCCTTTATAATTGCTGTTGCTGCTATAATGGCATCAGGTAATTTTAATTTATATCTTTTCTTGATCACAATTATTAGCTCCATTAATTCGTGATCATTTGCATTTAATTCATGAATATGGATCCTTTCACAAAATTTCAAAAAAACCGCTTTATCTTTTTGTGACAACCCCTCAAAAGCTAAAAATTCAAGCCTGGAAATTACAGATATACATACATGGTCAGCCTTACCTACTAACTCAGTTATACCGTACTCCCTCGCAATAATGCAATGATCGCATTCGTATCAAGCACAACTTTTAATCCCATTCAGCCCTAATTTCTTTTTGAGACGAAAGTGCATCTTTTGACCATTCCAATTGACCAATTAAATCACTGAAATCAGGCTTAATCGATTTTTGTATTTCATTGATTTTCAGAATAACTTCAATGTCCTTATCCATAAAAGGCGTTTGAAATTCTATAGATAACTTACCATCAAGTCTTGTACGTTTATTTAATTTTATGGTATCCATCATCATCAAAATAAATTATAATATTAATCAATAAACATATTGTATGTCAGATTAGTTTCAAAAAAAGACCAACCCTAGACCTTAGTAATAATAGGAAAAGTAGCCCTGAATCACTTTAGAGCTATCCAGTCAAAAAAGGTAACTATTTAGGTATGATCAATTTCAATCAAAAAATGCTAATTTTCCGTGATATTTCAGCTCTTTTTTCGTCAATAGCGCTGCTATTTTATGTTGATGCCGAAATCCAGTTGGTTTCGGTAATTTTCTACATTGACCTTTCGTAGGTCAATTTTTTACGAAAATCACTTCATCTTACGAAAAATTATCTGATTTTTGTGATTTGAAAGCATATACCTAAATAGTTACCAAAAAAGTTAAAATAAAAGCCACTATGCAGTATCAACAGGCATCTTGCCTGAGATATTGTCAAGAATATACTTCTTTAAGCAGGCTGGAAGCCTTGGGATATGGTATCGTAGCGGGACGCTACGACAAACTTTTCCGCAAGTGCTTAGAAATTTACTTTTACAAAACTTAAGAAGTTATCGATATCCATTGTTTCAGAAATCTCGAAAAGAAGTTCTACCATCTGATGCAATTTAAAAATAACTACTTGAGTTTTGACATTAAGGTTGGCTTATTTCAAAAATCCAAATAGCCAAAGAGGAATTTTATTTCCAACACTATAGTTAATATCGTCTGAAACTATAAAACTACCTGGAATTGATGATATTTGCTTATATCCTTTAGATTTTCCTCCTATTTCGAAGGTATATTTTTCATCAACAAAAAAATCGCCTTTATTAGGAATGGAAACATTGTGTTCGTGCGAAATACAATGGACAAAAAAACACTCTCGTATGGTGCCAATATCCGGTTTTGAAGCTGATAGAAAAAATAGATTTGCATTCTGAAGATAGATCTTATCAGGTTTGGATAAATGGCCCACTGTCCTTGTTGCTGACCATACTGACTTTGTCAACTCTGCCTTGTCCAAATATGATAAGTAATGAATGACGGTATTTCTGTCTAGTTCTAGTGCTGAGCTTAGTTTACTTATATTGGGCTCATATGGTGAGGTAGATGCCAGCCAGTAGAGAAGCTTTTTTATCTTGGGCAATTTTGATACATCCATTTTAGTAATTTGTACTAAATCAACCTCAATCATATGGTTGATGGCGCTATTTAATTTTCTAAAATAGGACCTCTTCCCTTCTAAGTAAAATGGATAGTATCCGTATTGATTATATTCGTTAAAAAAAGGTAACGGATTGATAAGTTTATTGATTTGCCTGCAAATTTGCTCATGATTCTCAATAATTTCAGACAAACTGTAGGGCTGAAAATTTTGCTTTGACTCAATATTAATAAACTCTCTCAATGAAAACCCAGAAATAGAATACTTCACTGCTCTACGACTTAAATCAGCTTGCCCTTCATTTATTTCTAAAATAGATGAACCCGTAACTACCACGAACAAGCTTTTGTATCTATCATAGATATTCTTCAGCTCTTGACTCCAATTGTTATATTTATGTATTTCATCAATCAAAATATGTGACCCTCCATTATCCAAATGGTATTTGGCTATTTCTATCAATGTTAAATTTGAAACGGTGATGTCGTCCATAGATATATACAATACCTTTATGCCACCATCCATAATTTCATTTAATCGCTGTAGCATTATAGTTGTTTTACCAACACCTCTTGCACCAGCTAAAATTATTAACTTATCTTGCCATTCGATGTGGTCAAGTACAGTTCTTCGTAACTTATCAGACACTTGATTTAAAATTTCAAGTTGATTTGATAATAACTTTTCGTAAATCTCTTGATTCAAATTTATAAATTTATCACAAAGAACTATAAATTGCTGTACATATTCAACATTACATACAATATTTTATTGAATTAATTCAGCATTATATATCAATACGGCGTTTTACAAAGTATTATGCTTATTATATTCACTAATTATCATAAAATATTGCAGTATGTATTCAGCAATTTAATTATTATTTAACACCTGCTGATTATATAAATAGTTGCTAAATATAATTGGTCAGAGTGCCTTTAGGGGAGAAGTCATATGTTTATCGTAACTATTTAGGTATGATCAATTTCAGTCAAAAAATGTTCATTTTCCGTGATATTTCAGCTCTTTTTTCGTCAATAGCGCTGCTATTAACTCAAAAAGTAGATTCATCTGACGAAAAATTAACTGATTTTTGTGATTTGAAAGCATATACCTAAATAGTGTTTGCTGAATATATTATATGTTGCTGAATTTCAATATTTTATTCAATTATATTTTTATACAAGTGCAAGGTTTTTTGATGTATAATGAGTAAAACCTTTGCACTTTGATTTAACATTGTCCTATGCGGACGGTAGTCACTTTTTTGCATCTTTTGCTCTCACATATTCCTTTGGAATGCTTACCCAGAAGTCGAGTAGGCAAGCGGGAGTTTCACCCACAAGCCTCTCACGGAACCGTGCTTGAAGATCTCCCTTCACACGGCTCTTGATGCGGTTAAAACCTTTTCAACAATACCCTTTTGACCAATGATAGAAAAGCTCTGGCTTTTCTTTTCTTATCATTTCATACATGTTCAACGCTTCTTTTGACCCTGTTTTATACTTCTTTCTAATCCACTTCAATATCCGTTTATTAAAATTATAAAAGCAGGTGTTTAGTCCACGTTTTGTGAAGAGACCATAATAATTTGTCCATCCAATCAATTTGCTATTTATTCTTGCTGCAATGTCCTGTATTTCTAAATCAGTATGTTTCATCGCTTTATTAATTCGAAACTCTTCCATTATCTTTTCTTACTGCTTTTGCTGATGTCTCCTAAGAATCCTAACAAGATTTGTTTGTCTTTCATTATCATCTTGGAAGGTTTAAAGCTAAAGCCCAGAAAATCAAATGTTACATGTTCATGGTTTGCTTTCCGTCGATAATCTTTGCAATAGGCTATCTTTGTTTTGCTTTCTTTGATGCTTAGTTTCACTTCTCCGAGACGTTGCTTGATTTGTGTAAGTATATGTTGTGCTTGTCGTTCACTTTTACAGTGGACTACTACATCATCCGCATATCTTACAAATCTTACATCAGGATGGTTTTTGTCAAACCATTTATCTAATGTAAAGTGCAGATATAAGTTTGCTAATAAAGGGCTTATAACTCCGCCTTGTGGAGTGCCTTTGCCTTCCTTATTCCTTATACTTCCATCTTTGTCTTGGATTGGCATTTCTAACCATCTTTTAACATACATCAATACCCATTTCTCAGGCATAACATGTGCTACTGCCTTTAGCATGATTTCATGGTCTATCTCATCGAAGAATTTACTGATATCCATGTCTATCACCCAATCATATTGATAGCAATTCTTAATTACTGTTTGTAATGCTTGATGTGCGCTCTTTAATGGGCGATAACCATAACTATCTTGGTGAAAAATTCCATCTATGCGACTTTCCATATATTCCTTCACTACTTGTTGACTGATTCTGTCTCGTATTGTAGGAATACCCAACTTGCGCTTCGTTCCGTCTTTCTTTGGGATTTCTACTTCTCTAACTGCACTTGGATGGTAGCTTCCTGAAGCCAGTCGGCTCCATATACTATGGAGATTACTACTTAACTTCTTTTCGAATGCCTTCCAAGTTTCTTCATCTACTCCAACGGCTTTCCCGCCCTTACGCAGCTTTAAATATGCCTGCGTAACCCACTGACGTTCGATTGGTATGCTTTGGTTTACTCTTACTTCCATTTCAATCTTCCTCCTCTACGGAGTTGTTTAATGTTAAATAATATCCACATCCTAAGCCCCTTCGCTATTACCAACTTTCATTGGCCTTTAAAGCACTACTATGGCTTAGTCCGACTACCACATAACGCATCTTCTGCGCTGCCATATGTGGTTCTCCCAAGTTTTATATTGAAGCCCAATATACAGTCATGTCGTCTTTACACCGATGGATACATTGCCAGTAATTAGGCGTCCGCAATGCTTATCTCTGAGTCCTTTTTACAACCCGATTTTATCCATATCTCTGTTTTTTCGATGTTTCATCAACGATTCATTCGCATTCATCTCTATATATCATACCTGACGTTTTAATACGCCTTTTCTCTTTACGCTTACTACATTTCAATTACTCGATTTGCAGAAAAGAGCGGTTTGACAAGTTACCCTAAAATCCCTTGCCGATACTTCGCAACATGGTCACTCATGTTGTTGTATCATCTTCAATATAACATGGTAGGCTTTCACCAACCTACCTTCGTGGCACACAAAAAGTAACCAAAAAACGCTAGTTCAAAAAAAGGCGATTGCGAAGCAACGTTCTCTCTCATGTCAAAATGCTTTTTCTATTGCCTTGATTATCAGTCCTTTACATCAAATATTTATCATTGGCAATAGACGCACTTTTTCTGCCCATCCGCTAGCGGTTCACTTCGTCAAAGGCTTACCCGCCTTTGGTGCTTTGCACTACACTACGTTCATGTTCACTATCGCTTGTTTTTTGAACAATTAACCACACCAATAGCTTTATAAAAATTGAGTGATGCTACTTTTTCAGCAGACCCTAAATAGTTACCAAAAAAGTTAAAATAGAAGCCACTATGCAGTATCAACAGGCATCTTGCCTGGGACACTATCAAAAACACCCTTCTTTAAGCAGGCTGGAAGCCTTGGGATATGGTTTCGTAGCGGGACGCTACGACAAACAAGGTGTATCCTGGTGACTTTGTGCCAAGATGGCAAAGATTTTATTATTGTGTGGCAATGTCGTTTTTATTAAGTGATTTCGGCTCCTCCGCTGCGGCGGATGCGCTCAACCACCAAGATAATATTCTTTCGGCGTTCGGCCACGCTACCCTCTATCCCTTAAGGGACGACCCTCGCTATTCATCGCTCAAATCATTCAGATTGTTCAAATCATTCGGTTGTTCAAATCACTCTAACTTGCCCCACAAGCCCCCAACCCCTAAGGGGAGTTTCCGCGCTTTTTAATTCGTCGTTCAAATCATTCGGTTGTTCAAATCATTCGTTTGCTCGAATCATTCGTAGTTCATATTTGGTTTCGGCTCCTCCGCTGCGGCGGATGCGCTCAAACCACCAAGATAATGTTCATTCGTCGCTCTGCCACGCTACCCTCTATCCTAAAGGGAAGACCCACGCTATTCATCGCTCAAATCATTCAGATTGTTCAAATCACTCGAATCGTTCAAATCATTCGGTTGTTCGGTTGTTCAAATCATTTATCGCTCGGCCACGCTACCCTCTATCCCTAAAGGGAAGACCCACGCTATTCATCGCTCAAATCATTCAGATTGTTCAAATCATTCGAACCGTTTAAATCATTCGGTTGTTCGGTTGTTCAAATCATTTATCGCTCGGCCACGCTACCCTCTATCCCTTATATGTTTGCATTTTAAAAATTAATGGTTTCAAGATAAACAAATAATTTATAACTTGGCGGTTGAAGGGGAACACCCCTTGATACTTAGATATCGTCCTTTAGTGTCCCTTTCGCCAAGCTTAATCATGAGGTATAACTTGATACATTGATATCGTATAACATAAGGGAATGTAAGGCTTGACACTTTTTTTAACACATTTTAAAGTAATTTATGTATGAAAGTTGGATTTGGAGGACTGGACGCAAGTAAAGGTTATTGTGATTTCAGTTTAATTTCGAAGGGTAATGAATTTACCAATCGCAGGATGAATTTTATTGATAATCAATCCGGTCTTGATGAACTCAAAAAAGTCTTATCACAGGCACTTTTGTCTATTGATAAAATTTATTTGGCTATTGAAAGTACCGGTGGGTATGAAAACAATTGGTATAATCAATTGGTAAGTTTTGATAAGCGAATCATCATGTTCAGGATTAATCCGTTGCGGACACATCATGAGTCAAAAAGAATATGCATCGCAATATTAATGACGCCATCAGTAGTGAAATTATAGCTAGGCATGTATCTGAAAATTATGAGGAACTAGAGAAAGCCAAGCCTAGATCCTTACATTTTTATACTGCGAAACAGATGCACAAAACTATACAAGGATTTATTAAACAAAAGACGAGAAATATCAACCAACTTGAGAAAGTAGTGTATAGTTGTATTCCTGGTCTTTTAACTTTTAGTAAAAATGGCATGCCAAAATACATGTATAAATTACTTCAAAAGTATCCATCAAAGGCAAAGATATTAAATGCGAAAACAGCTTCTTTGGCTAAAATCAAAGGGTTAACCATGGAGAAGGCTGAGGCCATCCAAAAGCGGTGAAGCTAGATTCAGGGTCGGGTAATACGATACTTACTGAGCTAAATATTAAAACATTGGCCCAAACTATTAACTTATTCTCCACCCAGATCAAAGAACTTCAATCAGAGCTTGCTAAACACGGAGCCAACGACTTAGCGGATTTCTTAGTCACAATTCCTGGTTGCGGCATCGAGTCAGCAGTGTCATTAAGCATAGAAATAGAAGATATAAATCGATTTAACAGTGCCGCATCACTTTGTTGCTATTTTGGAGTACACCCAGAAAACCATACAAGTGGTGATATATCAAAGAAACCTAAAATGAGCAAAAAGGAAGTAGTTCATATAGGGGTACAATATACATGGTAGCTAAAAATGCGATTATGTATGACCCTTATTTTAAAGAGGTATATTCAAATCAAAGAGCGAAAGGTAAGACCTATAACGATGCTTTAGGTGTAATAATGAACAAGTTAACAAGAGTGATCTATGGTATGCTTACAAACAAAGAGGCATACGATTCATCAAAACCTAAAACAAAAAAACAAACCAGTAGACGCAGATCAGCAAATAGAGAAGTTGGAAAAAGAAACCGCAGATTATAAGGCAGAGCTAGAAAAGATGCAAAACGCACCAGTTTCTCGAAGAGCAGAAAATAAAATAAAAAAGGCAATGGAAGAGTCTCAAAACTCAATTGAAGAGTTGCGCACGAGATCAAAACCATTACCAAGTGCAAACATATAAATTTGTTTGCACTTAGTAATAAAAAACACCGCCAAATATTATAAAATCAACGGTATAACTAAAGGGAAGACCCACGCTATTCATCGCTCAAATCATTCGGATTGTTCAAATCATTCAAATCACTCGAATCGTTCAAATCATTCAAATTACTCGATAAGTTCGGTTGTTCAAATCATTTATCGCTCGGCCACGCTACCCTCTATCCCTTATATGTTTGCATTTTAAAAATTAATGGTTTCAAGATAAACAAATAATTTATAACTTGGCGGTTGAAGGGGAACACCCCTTGATACTTAGATATCGTCCTTTAGTGTCCCTTTCGCCAAGCTTAATCATGAGGTATAACTTGATACATTGATATCGTATAACATAAGGGAATGTAAGGCTTGACACTTTTTTTAACACATTTTAAAGTAATTTATGTATGAAAGTTGGATTTGGAGGACTGGACGCAAGTAAAGGTTATTGTGATTTCAGTTTAATTTCGAAGGGTAATGAATTTACCAATCGCAGGATGAATTTTATTGATAATCAATCCGGTCTTGATGAACTCAAAAAAGTCTTATCACAGGCACTTTTGTCTATTGATAAAATTTATTTGGCTATTGAAAGTACCGGTGGGTATGAAAACAATTGGTATAATCAATTGGTAAGTTTTGATAAGCGAATCATCATGTTCAGGATTAATCCGTTGCGGACACATCATGAGTCAAAAAAGAATATGCATCGCAATATTAATGACGCCATCAGTAGTGAAATTATAGCTAGGCATGTATCTGAAAATTATGAGGAACTAGAGAAAGCCAAGCCTAGATCCTTACATTTTTATACTGCGAAACAGATGCACAAAACTATACAAGGATTTATTAAACAAAAGACGAGAAATATCAACCAACTTGAGAAAGTAGTGTATAGTTGTATTCCTGGTCTTTTAACTTTTAGTAAAAATGGCATGCCAAAATACATGTATAAATTACTTCAAAAGTATCCATCAAAGGCAAAGATATTAAATGCGAAAACAGCTTCTTTGGCTAAAATCAAAGGGTTAACCATGGAGAAGGCTGAGGCCATCCAAAAAGCGGTGAAGCTAGATTCAGGGTCGGGTAATACGATACTTACTGAGCTAAATATTAAAACATTGGCCCAAACTATTAACTTATTCTCCACCCAGATCAAAGAACTTCAATCAGAGCTTGCTAAACACGGAGCCAACGACTTAGCGGATTTCTTAGTCACAATTCCTGGTTGCGGCATCGAGTCAGCAGTGTCATTAAGCATAGAAATAGAAGATATAAATCGATTTAACAGTGCCGCATCACTTTGTTGCTATTTTGGAGTACACCCAGAAAACCATACAAGTGGTGATATATCAAAGAAACCTAAAATGAGCAAAAAAGGAAGTAGTTCATATAGGGGTACAATATACATGGTAGCTAAAAATGCGATTATGTATGACCCTTATTTTAAAGAGGTATATTCAAATCAAAGAGCGAAAGGTAAGACCTATAACGATGCTTTAGGTGTAATAATGAACAAGTTAACAAGAGTGATCTATGGTATGCTTACAAACAAAGAGGCATACGATTCATCAAAACCTAAAACACAAAAAAACAAACCAGTAGACGCAGATCAGCAAATAGAGAAGTTGGAAAAGAAACCGCAGATTATAAGGCAGAGCTAGAAAAGATGCAAAACGCACCAGTTTCTCGAAGAGCAGAAAATAAAATAAAAAAGGCAATGGAAGAGTCTCAAAACTCAATTGAAGAGTTGCGCACGAGATCAAAACCATTACCAAGAGCAAACATATAAATTTGTTTGCACTTAGTAATAAAAAAACACCGCCAAATATTATAAAATCAACGGTATAACTAAAGGGAAGACCCACGCTATTCATCGCTCAAATCATTCAGATTGTTCAAATCATTCGAACCGTTCAGATTGTTCGTCGTTCAAAACGGCCTCTTCGGCAAGGTCTTAAACACTTTATAAATCAACTCCGATTTTGGAAAAATAATGTTCCAAGCGGTGAGGAATATACAAATTAGGTCAGTATAAAAACTTTGATGCTCTTGGTACCATTGCTCTACTTCACCTTTGAAAGGATAAATTTTATTCTGGTAAAAGTCCCATGTATCGCCACCATTATCTCTTACTTCGGTAATCAATGTCTCTTCATCCCGGAATATAATTGACCCGATACCCGTTAGTCCAGGTTTTACATTATATATGACTTTTTGTACTTCTATAGGATAGGCGTCAAAACTTTTTTGCATGACTGGTCTTGGTCCAACTACACTCATATCACCATTCAAGATGTTGAGCAGTTGCGGCAATTCATTTATTTTTGTGCTCCTTAAAAAACCACCCAGCGGTGTCAACCTAGGATCTCTTTTTGTTGTGATCAATCCACCGGCCATATTGGGACTATCTTTTAGCATAGTGGCAAACTTATAAATACTAAAGAGCTTATTTTTAAAGCCTACCCGCTCCTGAAAATACCAAATATATCCTTCTCCTGTCAATTTCAACCCAATAGCTATCGGAATCAATAATGGTGATAATACAATTAAAGCTAGTAATGATGCAAGGATGTCAAAAAAACGTTTTATAAATAGGTACATGTGATTTAAGGTTTTAAGCTCGTAGGGGTTAGATCGTAGGTTTTAGATCGTAGTTCGTAGGGGTTAGATCGTCGATAGGTTTAACTCGTAGGGGTTTGATCGTAGTTCGTAGGGATTAGCTCATAGCCCGTTGGGGAACTACCTACTAAGTGCTACCAGCTACTAACTATCTACTTCAATGAATTTATCAACCCGTTTAATATTTTAGACAATTCCATTGCTTTTTGTTTTAATAATATATAATCAGCCATACTCAACCATGTTCTTTTCTGCAAGAGAAGCAAGACTGTAACAGTTTCATTTATTGAGCCCCTGGAGTAATATAAAAACTGTTTAAATTCCTTTTTCGAAAATCTTCCTTTACCTTCAGCAATATTCATTGGAATTGAAGATGAACACGCATCCAATTGTTCTCTTAGCCTAAAGTTACCTTTGCTGTTATAAAATTTATCTGTTTTCTCTAGGATCAAGTCAACAAATTCTATGGCTTTCTGCCACGCAATCAGATTTTCAAAATCAAATTTTTCTTCCATTTTTTTGTTTTTATTCTTTGTTTTAGTTTGTTCTTAGTGATTAAGTTCGTAGGGGTTAGATCGTTGGGGCTACCTACTACTAACTACCAGCTACTAACTCTTCACAACTTGCTACCAACTCATTGCTACCAGCTATCAGCTCATTGCTACCAGCTCAGCTACTATCTCAACCCTACATCTTTTGATCTAAACTCTTTCCCGTTTCTATATGCTCAAAATCAGGCAAATGCTTTTTCATTAATGATACGATAGCTGATTTGTCATAAGCGTCTGATTGCATCAACATTTGTAACTCTTTGATGCAGTTTTCTATTTGTGTCTTACTAGGTTTCACTGCATTTTTGATCACACCCATTCCTTCATATTTGATCATATCCACTTCATCAGTATCAGTGTAAAACTCCTCATAAAGCTTCTCACCCGAAGTGTCGGACGTAAAAAAATAAACGGGATGTGGATCTTCTATAGACATACTCGTTGCTTTATTTCTTGCATCATCATCACTTATACATTCCACTACAGGTATGGCCATTTCTTTAAAAAAGTCTAATGTGATATCCTTGAAATTGACCATTTGGTCTTCTTCTAATTTTGGAAAATAAATCTCTCCACTTGCACCCAAAATACAAGCCAACATACATATCTGTCCACTTTCTTCTGGCGAAACAAAAAATCTTTTCACATCTGAAGGACATGAAATAGGTTGCTTTTTGAATAATCGCTGTATGTATCCATCCAAAAGACTGCCATTACTAAAAGCAACATTGGCAAATCTTGCTGTGGTGATTTTGATATCACTGCTATAAGCCATGATGACTTCTTCCATGAGTTTTTTGCTCGCTCCCATGACATTCACAGGATTAGCTGCTTTGTCGGTAGAGACACAAAAGAAATGCTCAGGCTTATATGTCACAAGTAAATCCAAAAACTCCTTGGCTTTAAAGACATTATTGTCTATCATCGCTTCGATGGAGTAATGATCTTTCTCACTTCTGACGTGTTTGTGCGCTGCAAAATTAGCTACTATATGGAAAGGTCCTTCATTGACAAACATCTTACGGAATACTTCATCCCCAAAATTCATCGGATAAGTTTTGTAATCTTCAGGAATGTATTGTCCATGTTTTGATCTTAGATCACGAGTGAGTTCCGTCAATCCATTTTCATTGGTATCCACCACATAAAGTCTTGCTGGCTCAAAGTTTAAGATCGCTTTGATATAGGAAGAGCCTATCGTACCTGCACCACCAATGACAAGAACTGACTTACCCTTTATATTGGCTGTTAATTGGTCTTGATATTGATTTATATCGTTTTCAAAAAGGCTTTTATCCCTTTTAGTGATGTGAGTTTTTATGAATTGTGGTATGTCAATGATGTGCATGTGTGTAAGTGTTTTAATGGGCAGCCAAATTTATTTGGCTGATTAATAGATAGCTAAATTTATTTGGCTAGTTTGCTGGTAATGAAAAAGCCTATTCTAAACTTCTCCAAATGATTTTAGAGACCAAGTAGAAAAAGCCAATTAAAGAATGTATTCTTGTATATGGGTAACCAAATTTTTATTTGGCTAATTTGAACAAGTTTATTTAAACCTCTCCAAATGAATTTGGAGACCCATTAGAAGTTTCTACAAAATAATTTCCTCGAAAATCTTCCCAATTCTCAACTATCCCTGCTTTCATTGGATTATTTAAAGTATAGGATATTACGTTATTAAACATCTTTTCATTTCTGATGTAAATGTCAAAACTTTCTCTTTCCCAAAACTGGCCAGACCTATGGAGAAATAAATTAATATATCTTGATGTCGATCCTTTAATTTGTTTTAATATCTTATCTAATGGTTGATAACTTTGCATCAATTCTGTATCTTCTTTTAAATTTTCAAGTTGAACAGCTGTATCAATCACTAGATGCACATGATTTGACATTATACAATATGCGATTAGATTGTACAAAGTGCCATCATATCTTTTGATTTCTTTATCAATTATTTGAATGATACTCAAATCTTTTAAATAGTGTGGCCCTGTCTCAATTTTATCAAGAATTCCATCCAACTCAATTAAATACTTTTTGCGTAAATTAAAAATTTCTAAATTTCTTTTGTGCGCTTCTTCTATAAAAAACGCTTGGGTCACTCTTTGTGTATATTTTTCACTTAAAGCATCTATAGCGATTTTTGGCACACTATTATATAACCTAAAAGTTACAAAAAAGCAGGCTCCAACTGGTTGGATATGTGGAAGATTTCTTCTATAAAAAGTTTTCATATTTTAATGGGTAGCCAAATTTATTTGGCAGTTAATGGGCAGCTAAATTTATTTGGCTGATAATAGGTAGCTAAATTTATTTAGCTAATAATGAAAAGAATTAAAAACACCTCTCCAAATAAATTTGGAGCCACACTAAAGCTGTAATGGGTAGCCAAATTTATTTGGCTAATATCCAAAAAGATTTAAAAATCTCTCCAAATGAATTTGGAGACCCATTAGAAAAACCCATTAAAAAGAACGGATCACCCTTACTACTTCCTCTATTTGCGCATCTGTAAGGTTGGTAGAAGATGGGATAGAGATACATGAATTATAAATCGTATCAGAAATGTTTTCATTCGTGATGAATGGCAAATGTTTGAACATACGCAACTGATGCATCGGCACCCAAAATGGTCTGCATTGTACACCATTATCCAACAAGTGCTTTATCATCGGTCTTTGATTTTTGACCTTCATGGTGTGAAGCCAATTATTAGGACAGACATGGTCGCCTACTTTTTGGAACTGTAAATTTTCATTTTCCAGATGATCCCGATAATACTTATCAATCGCCTTTTTGCGCTCAAGGAAAGATGGCAATTGCTCCATTTGCGCTACACCTACGGCTGCGAGTATGTTTACAAGTCTATAGTTGTAACCTATCTCATCGTGGTCGTATTCGAATGGGTCTGTTTTGGCTTGGGTGGTGATATGTTTGGCTTTTTTTGCTAGGTTCTCATCATCTGTGACGATAACGCCACCACCACCTGTGCTGATGATTTTATTGCCATTAAAACTAAAAGTTCCGAATGTACCAAATGTACCAGCACCTTTATTTTTGAAGGACGAACCCAATGCTTCAGTAGAGTCTTCGATCACTACGAGACAATATTTTTTTGCTATGGTCATCAGTCTATCCATATCGCACATATTGCCCAATACATGTACAGGCATAATAGCCGAAATACATCTTTTGTCGCTCTTTAGGTAGGTATGATCTTTGTAATAAAAGGTATCATTTTCCAAAAAAGCCTCCAAAATATCTAAATCCATCTGCCAAGTATCCTTATCCACATCTATGAAGATCGGATCTGCACCCGTGTATTTGATGGCATTGGCCGTAGCGATGAAGGTAATATCGGGCGTGATGACATAGTCTCGTTGACGTACACCAGCCAATTCTTGGGCGATGTGGAGAGCTGCAGTGCCATTCATGGCTGCGATACCATATTTTGCCCCAGCAAATTCGGCTACCATGTTCTCAAACTGAGTGACATAACTACCTACGGAAGATATCCATCCAGTGTCGAGACAGTCCTTTACATAAGTCCATTCGTTTCCTGATATATTGGGTAAGGAGAGAGGTATCATTTGATTAATATTGATTTGCTGATTTGTTGATTTGCTGATTTGATTGCAACTAGTTAACTTGGATTGTTTGTTATATTTGTCATTTGACAATCTGAGTTCATTCGAATTCAAAAGTGAATCATAGGTTGCAGAGATTAACTCAATGTCCGTAAAAGTTCAGTTGTAGTGGAGTTAACCCTTTACTCTTAAGTGCATTTATTTGTTTACAATTTTTATTAATGCTATAAACTCTCCTGCTTTAAGAACAGTAACTTTTGGAAAAGGTATTTCTTTAAGTATATCAAAATGTCTATCATTGGAAATAATATAATCCACAGATGACGCAACGGCACAATCCACAAATTTATTATCATCAGGATCGAGTTCTATTAATTGCCAATGAAACTTCGGGTCTATAAAAAATACATTAGGTAAATTGAACAATGTATTTAATAATATCTCTGTAATCTGTGGTGTATAGCGTCTTGAAAAGACTTCTGTATATTCACTTACAATGTCATTACTTACATAAACATTAACTTTTCCTGATTGTATTGCCTCAAAATTTTATAATAACTGAATCTAGGTAGTGCCTGCTGAAAAAGTCAGTATCATTCAATTTAAAGGCTGCTATTGGTCTGGGATATCGTTCAAAAAACAAGCGATAGTAAATGAAGAGTCAAAAGTGCGTCTATCGCCTTTGCAGAATATTTAAAAATAAACTAAAGATGATCAAGGCGATAGAAAAATGCATGACTGAGTGATCCTGAAAGGTCGAACATGACAATGTGAGAAACGAAGGAACCCGCAAGGGATGGGCAGGTCGGGAATGCACTATAGCAATACCACTAGCTGATCTAAGTTTAGATCAGTGCCTTCATTTTTGAGTGATTTCGTATCACTCAAATACAGCAAAGCTGTACCATTCAGTTACCTTTTTTTGAACTGGTCTTTTTTGTTTACTTTTTTTGACAGGAAAAAAAGTAAAAGCCTTGCCGGCTCGAGGCAAATGTTAAAATGAAGTGCAAATGATTCAGGAGTTTTGCAGAAATTCCCGTGCATCGAAATCAATAAATTTAAACATACATAATTGATAATCAATAATATATCTTACTCCAAGCAAGCCCTAGGTAATATACTTACCAAAAAGACATTTGTATCAACAACTACCTTTATGGGATTATTAATTGACATGATTTAGTATGCTTTCTATAGTTTCATCTGACCACTCATTTTCTAATGCATATTCTTCCGCTGCTTTAATTAGCTTCTTTGAATAATATTGACCTATTAATGTTTTTATGTCAATAAGTTCCTCCTCTGTAGGGTTATGTGACTACAACTTCAACAATTCTAACTGCAAAGTGGTAAAATTTTTGGATTTTTCAGGAATTTGGGTTATATCCATCTTTTACATGATTTTAAAAGGTACTTTAATATTTATTCTTTCAAGCAAATTCTAATCTGTACAAAACAACGATACTTGTTAGCTTACTCAAATCACAAATATCATTTATCTAACATCAATCGTCTACTATTAAATCCAAATTACAATATCAAATTTTAATTTTCTTTTTAAAAACAAATGCATTCCGTTTTTAGTTCCTCACAAGTCCATTCGTTTCCTGATATGTGATTCTTTAATGGCATGGCATTCTCTGAATGCAACATAGTCGTTACAAAAATGCAATATTAGGGCTTCTTAAACTCATTAAGTTTTCAAAAATGTGAAGCAAGTAGATAGATATAGTTAATATGTGGCTTCACTTCGACAAGCTCAGTAACCGCGACTCCATATTATTGCGCTCAGCCACCACATCCGATGTATTCAATTCATTCAGTCCTGACTACCGTAATGAAACTTGTCTGCTGTAATGTAAAAAAGGCAGATGAAAGTAGTTGCTCGATTCATTCAGTCCTTCAAAATTGCCCCGCTGGTCCCCAACCCCTAAGGGGAGTGCCGGACCTCAGCAATGCGTCTTTCTGACTAGATGTTGTCTCTATGGCTTTGAAAGAAAATTTGATCTAAAAAGGTCTTTTTGGAAGTGATTTAAATACTTTATAAATCAACTCTGACTTAGGAAAAAGAATCACCCATGCCGTCAAAAAGATACACATAAAATCAGTATAAAAACTTTGATGCTCTTGGTACCATTTTTCTACTTCACCTTTGAAAGGATAGATTTTATTTTGGTAAAAGTCCCAAGTATCGCCACCATTATCTCTTACCTCAGTGATTAAAGTCTCTTCATCTCTAAATATTATTGACCCAATACCCGTTAGTCCAGGGTTTACATTATAAATAACCTTTTGTACTTCTACCGGATAGGCATCAAAACTTTTTTGCATGACTGGTCTTGGACCAACTACACTCATATCACCATTCAATATATTGAGGAGTTGTGGCAATTCATTAATTTTTGTGCTCCTCAAAAAACCTCCCAAAGGTGTCAATCTAGGATCTCTTTTTGTGGTGATAAGTCCACCAGCCATATTGGGACTATCCTTGAGCATCGTGGCAAACTTATATATACTAAAGACCTTATTTTTAAAGCCTACTCTTTCTTGGAAGTACCAAATATATCCTTCACCTGTTAATTTTAACCCTATCGTTATAGGTATCAATAAAGGTGATAGTATTACTAAAGCAAATAAGGAAGCGAGGATATCAAAAAATCTTTTTATTAAACGGTACATGTTTCTTTTATTGGTGTTTTAAATTCATTTAAAACCGTAATCATTATTGCAAAGAAATTTGCAATGCCATTATACTACATCTTCTGATCTAAACTCTTTCCCGTTTCTATATGCTCAAAATCAGGCAAATGTTTTTTCATTAATGATACGATAGCAGATTTGTCATAAGCGTCTGATTGCATCAACATTTGTAACTCACCAATACAGTTTTCTATTTGAGTTTGGGATGGTTTTACAGCGTTTTTGATGACACCCATTCCAACGTACTTATCCAAATCCACTTCATCTATTTCTGTATAAAACTCTTCATAAAGTTTCTCGCCAGAAGTGTCTGATGTGAAAAAATAAATAGGATGCGGATCTTCAATAGACATACTTGCAGCTCTATTTTTTGCATCATCATCACTTAGACATTCTATCACAGGTATAGCCATTTCTTTAAAAAAGTCCAATGTGATCTCTTTGAAATTTACCATTTCATCCTCTTCTAACTTGGGAAAATAAATCTCTCCACTTTTACCTAATATACAAGCCAACATGCATATTTGGCCACTTTCTTCTGGCGAAACAAAAAATCTTTTTACATCTGATGGACACGAAATAGGCTGTTTTTTAAATAACCGCTGTATGTATCCATCCAAAAGGCTGCCATTACTGAATGCAACATTGGCAAATCTTGCTGTAGTGATCTTGATGTCACTGCTATATGCCATGATAACCTCTTCCATAAGTTTTTTACTCGCTCCCATAACATTGACAGGATTAGCAGCTTTGTCAGTAGATACACAGAAGAAATGTTCAGGTTTGTGAGACACCAATAAATCCAAAAAATCCTTAGCTTTAAAAACATTATTGTCTATCATCGCTTCGATGGAATAATGGTCTTTTTCACTTCTCACATGCTTGTGCGCTGCAAAATTGGCCACAATGTGGAAAGGCCCTTCATTTACAAACATCTTTCTGAATACTTCATCGCCAAAATTCATGGGATAAGTCTTATAATCTTTAGGAATGAATTGTCCATGTTTAGATCTCAAATCACGGGTAAGTTCCGTCAATCCATTCTCATTGGTATCTACTACATATAGCCTGGAAGGCTCAAAGTTTAAGACCGCTTTGATATAAGATGATCCTATCGTGCCTGCACCACCAATGACTAATACGGATTTGCCTTTGATATTGGCCGATAGTTGATCTTTGTATTTAGCAATATCTGTTTCAAAAAGGCTCCTTTGTCTTTTGGTGATGTGAGTTTTTATAAATTGTGGTATGTCTATGATGTGCATGCTGTTTGTGCTTTATTTTTATTGGCTTTGCATTCTTCGAATGCAACAGGTAAGTATCTTACAATCGGAGATTCTTCTAATGGCTTTGCATTCTTCGAATGCAACATGTAGTATCTTGCAATCGGAGATTGGAAGGCCGTTACAAGATTGCAAGACCATTACAATGATTCTATTCTCAAATAATTACCGGGAAAGTCATCCCATTTCTCTACAATCTTGGCTTTTACTGGATTTTCTAAAATATATGTAATGACATTATTAAACATCTTCTCATTCCTGATGTAAATGTCAAAACTTTCTCTTTCCCAAAACTGACCATGCCTATTCAAATATTTATTAGAATACCATGCAGAAGGTCCTTTAATTTTTTTCATGATTATATCCAAAGGCTGATACCTCATTTCTATTTGATTGTCATCAATAAGTTCTGACAATTGGATATTAGTATCAATTAAAATATGCACATGATTTGACATTATACTATAACAAATCAAAGTGTATAATTCATTGTCATAGCGATGTAATTGTTCCTTTAATATTTCTCTTATTGATAGATCAGCCAAATACAATGGACCATCAATAATTTTATCTAAAACTTGATCATATTCCACCAAATATTGCTTTCTTAAGGTGAATATTTCAAAATTTCTTTGATGTAGATCCTTTATAGATTTTGCAACATTAATTTTAATATCATATTTCTCTTTAAGCTCTGATATTTTACTTTTTGGAACACTACCATACAATCTGAAAGTCACAAAAAAAGCCGCACCTTCAGGTTGGATATGCGGTAACCTTTGTTTGTATTCTGTTTTCATGATTTACTTTAATGGCTTTGCATTCTTCGAATGCAACAGGTAAGTATCTTAAAATCAAAATTAGCTATTTACATCAATTAAATCTCTGATCAACAGCTCTTTATTGGCTTTGTATTCTCTGAATGCAACAGATAAATATCTTGCAATCAGAGATTCTCATAATGGCATTGCATCTTTGAATGCAACAGGTAAGTATCTTACAATCGGAGATTCTTCTAATGGCTTTGCATTCTTCGAATGCAACATATTTAGTATCTTGCAATCGAAGATTGCAAGGCCATTAAAAAGAACGAATGACCCTCACCACCTCCTCCACCTGAGCATCCGTCAGATTGGTAGATGATGGTATAGAAATACATGAATTGTAGATCGTATCAGATACATTTTCTTGAGTGATAAACGGAAGATGCTTAAACATTCGCAACTGATGCATAGGTACCCAAAAAGGCCTACATTGTACACCATTATCTAACAAGTGTTTGATCATAGGTCTTTGCTTTTTGACTTTCATAGTGTGCAACCAATTATTGGGAGCGACGTGGTCGCCTACTTTTTGGAACTGCAAAATTTCATTTTCCAGATGATCGCGATAATATTTATCTATGGCTTTTTTACGCTCTAGAAAAGATGGCAACTGCTCCATTTGTGCCACACCTACAGCCGCTAGTATATTTACGAGTCTATAATTATACCCTATCTCATCATGGTCATATTCAAAAGGATCAGTCTTTGCTTGGGTGGTGATATGTTTGGCTTTTTTCGCCAGATTTTCATCATCTGTGACGATAACACCGCCTCCACCTGTACTGATGATTTTATTGCCATTAAAACTAAAAGTACCAAAAGTACCAAAGGTACCTGCACCCTTATTTTTATAGGTTGATCCTAAAGCCTCTGTAGAGTCTTCGATCACTACCAAGCAATATTTTTTTGCTATAGACATCAGTCTTTCCATATCGCACATATTACCTAATACATGTACAGGCATGATAGCAGATATACATCTCTTGTCGCTCTTTAGGTAGGTATGATCTTTGTAATAGTAGGTCTCCTTTTCCAAAAAAGCCTCCAAAATATCCAAATCCATTTGCCAGGTATCTTTATCTACATCTATAAAGATCGGATCTGCTCCTGTGTATTTGATGGCATTGGCAGTAGCGATGAAAGTGATATCAGGAGTGATGACATAGTCACGTTGACGAACACCTGCCAATTCTTGGGCGATATGCAGTGCTGCCGTGCCATTCATAGCAGCGACACCATATTTTGCTCCCGCAAATTCAGCAACCATATTTTCAAACTGGGTGACATAACTACCTACAGAAGATATCCATCCTGTATCAAGACAATCCTTTACATAGGTCCATTCATTTCCTGAGATATTGGGTATGGAGAGTGGTATCATTGGTTTAATGTTGATTTATAATTCCTTAATGGCGTTGCATTCTTTAAATGCATAGTTTATTGGCATTGCATTCTTTGAATGAAACATACACAACATCTTCAAATCGGAGATTGCAAGACCATTAGCAAAAATATCCCTTGAAGACATTGTTTATTGGCGTTGCATTCTTTGAATGCAACATGAAAAGCATCTTGAAATAGGTGACTTCAAGGCAATTTGCTCATATATTCTTTAATTATACAGATTATTGGCATTGCATTCTTTGAATGCAACATACACAACATCTTCAAATCGGAGATTGCAAGACCATTAGCAAAAATATTCCTTGAAGACATTGTAAAAATTTATCTTCTCTAATTCTTGCGATATAATTTGATCTGGAACATTAATCGTGGGATAGTTGGACAATATATCCAAAAATTTGGCATCATAGTGCTTTTTCGTATCATTTAGGTAATCAAAAAAATGAAAATCAAAGTTAAAATTAGGATGATTTTTTACCATCAAATCTATCATTGCTTGATTAAATTTCATCGCTTTTATTTCTTCAAATTCTAAAACCCTAATAATTTCTCTAATACTTTTGCACCTGAGATAAGCTTCATCATAAGGCAATTTGTATGCATACGTCCATTTAACGCCAAGATTCGCAGATACGTAACCCTGAATAAAACCTTTTCCTACAATTTGATTATACGTAGAGATTGAGTCTACATGATTACCATCAAATAGTTTAACAAATGCTTTTTCGAGCGAATCGTCAAAGTCTTTCAAAATCACTTCTTCATTATGAATGACAAAATTTTCTGGTAAATTTGAATGTTTGATCCAAGCTCTAAATATTTCAAAAACTTGAATCTCTACTTTATCTTGCTTTAAGTATTGCTGTATTATGGGTAAATATCTCAATTTTAAAACGGATTGTTGATTGAAATAAAAACATTATAAGAGCTTTCGCGCTGGAATTCCTATATAAGTTCCTGGCACTTCTATATCTTTTACCACCACTGATCCGGCACCAATTACTACATCTTTACAAATTTTAACTCCTTGTTTCACCACAGCTCCGGCACCTATAAAGGTTTGATCTCCAACAGTAACATTTCCAGCAAGTACTGCTCCCGGTGCAACATGCACAAAATCTCCAATAGTACATTCATGTTCCACTATGGCACCGGTATTGATGATTACTCCATTTCCTAAAATTGCTAATGGATTAACAATGGAGTGTCCACCAAGCATTATCATCGATCCTAACTGAACACCATAACCAATTTCGGCAGTAGGATGATAAGCGTCACCAAAGGAAGCTTTTCCAGCTAAACTATCAAAAACATTTTTCCTTATTTTATTGTCACCTATGGCAATAAAAACATCTTCATCATCAAATGAATATTCCATTTCTAGCCCCAAATAATCTAAAAGGTAAGGATTATTCTCTTTTTTTGTCCTTTCACAATACCCTTTGATATTTACTTTATTTTTCAATAATATATCACAAACGACATAAGCGTGGCCAGAATAGCCAATGATGGCAATAAAATTATTCACATTAAAATAAGTTTAAAATTTGGCTAATACTTATTTAAAACAAAATTTAAATTCTACCTAAATACATAATATAGAATAATTATACATAATAAAATTAATACAATGTTTCTTTCAGTTAATGAATTTAATTGTCTGTTTTTAATATTTGACATCTTTCAGGAAATTGTAATAGAGATTTTTATAAGTATTAAAAAGAAAAATGGATTAATCAATAATTAGTGAATTTACGAACTAGGAAATATAATTTTTAAATATTTTTCTGATAATATGCTGTAATCTAAATTTTTTAATGCGTATTCTCTGCCGTTTTTACCTTTTTGTTTTAAAGTTGCTACGTTCATATTACTAATATTTAAAATAGAAGTAACAATATTTTCAAAATTTAAAGATGATATTACAAATCCTCCGTCTGATTCTTCAATAGTTGACTTATATCCATCATAAATTAAAATTGTTGGGTTGCTACTCAATAAGTATTCATTTAATTTATTTGGAGAAATACCATACCTATAAATATTATGAGGAGAAACATGTATAATATTGGCTTCAAAATGAGACAACAAAAAAGGAACGTCTGATTTCGGAATAGCGTTGTGAAATATAATATTTTTATTATTTTTATACTTCTCCATTAGGTTCTTCTTTTGGGTTCCATCGCCTACTATATGAAAGAGTATCCTTTGGTTTATTTTATAGCATTCAATTAAAATCTCAATCATTTTCTCAACATCATTTACTTGACCAATGCTGCCTGTGTAAATGATATTGAAATTGGATTGGTTTATCTTTCCAATTATGCCCAGGGTTGTGTCCGAAAAATCACTTTTTCTATAAGGATTCAACTCAATGCCTTGTGGTATATGGTGAACTTTATTTTTATATTTTTGTGGAATATGTAGTATTAAATTGGGCATTAATCCAATTATATTATCCGCATATTTATAACCCAATTGCTCTATGAATCCCAGAAATAAAATAATAGGATTATATCTTGAGTAGCTTCCTATTTCGATTAGAGTTAAAGGCCATATATCTCTAATTTCTAATATAAATTTACATCCAAATTTCCATTTGAAATAAATACCATTTATGATTGTGAGTAAAGAAAGAGAAGATACAATAATGGCATCTGGCTTTTGTTTCTTTACAATATCATTTCCAAGCTTAAAAACATACCATTCATACTTCACCCAAGATAAGATTCTCTTAAAAGAAAAACCTAAGGATATCAATGGTCCTCTTAATAAATAATGGTGGACACCATCAATTACGTCATATTTAAAATATTGATCGAATATATTTGGTTCAATATTTTTTATCCCCGATGAATATGATGTCATCAGAATAGTATTATAACCTTTTATGGCGAAATATTTTGAAAAATAAAATTGTCTTGTTGCATTTCCATAAGGAGGAGCTATAGCATATTTAGAAATGTACCAAATCGTTTTTGCCAAAATTATAAATTTTTTATCTTCTTTTGAATCTCTAAAAACTCTTTCAAAGGTCTTGCCGGGGAGCCTGTATATGTTTCCCCATCAGGCACCGATTTTGTCACTAATGCAGCCATTCCAATTGTTGTATTTTTACCAATAGAAATACCATTCATTAAGGAAACACTTGGCGCTACCCATGAATTATCTCCTATTTTAGTACTGCCACCGACCATAGTATTGGCAATCACAAAAGTATTTTCACCAATTTCGACATTATGAGCGATATGAACCAAATTATCAATTTTAGCTCCCCTCTTTATTATAGTATTACCAAGCGAACCTTTGTCAATACAAGTATTCGCTCCAATTTCAACGTCATTTTCAATTATAACTCCTCCTATATGTGGAAACTTAAATACTTCTCCATTTTCATCTTTTTCATATCCAAATCCATCCGCACCCACAACAGTTCCACTGTTTATTATGACATTACTGCCTATACTTACCTGATCGTATATAAATATATTTCCATAAATGACAGTATTTGGACCAATGCTAGATTTACCAACATATGTAAATGGTCCTATAAATACAGAATTATCAATAATTGCTTCAGGATGCACAACTGCTGAAGGATGAATTCCTGGTTTTACTTTTTCAGTAAAAAACTCTTGAATCACCTTTATAAATGTTAGTCTTGGATTTTTAACAACAAACAGTACTTTTCCTTCAACTGCACTGAGCTCATTGTCATCAGGGACAATTATAGCTCGGGCTTTGGTATTGTTGACTACAGTTTGCTTGTCAGGCAAAGAGCTTTTAATCCAAATAATACTACTTTCATCAGCATCTTGAAGTGTTGATGCCTTTCTAATTATAATATCTTCGTCAAAACCAACTTGGTCTATATTCAAAAAGTTTCTTAATTGTTTAATTGAGATCATTCTATGTTCTTTATAATTTTATAAAAATCCAAACATCCTAAATTATGTCCACTAAATCATAACTAGTCTACTAACATTTTGCGATTGTGCAAGCTTTTTGAAATTATCAAAAAAATAATATTTATTAAAATTAAAAATTAATAACGGACTAAAATTATTTTTGAAGCATCTAGATATAAACAACTCTAATTTGTTAGTATAGGGTAAAATTTATAAGTTATTTTCTAAACATAAGGTGAATAGCATTACCATCATCCCATTTATAAGGATGACCAACAGAAATATTTGCATTTGCTGCAGCCGTATTTGCATCAAGTGAAGTAGCCCCTGTTAATGTAACAAGTCCAGAAAAAAAACTTTGATCAGCTCCTATAGACATAGTTCCTATTTTACCAGTTGAGTCAACGACTAAACTAGCAACAGCATTGACTGGCACTGAATTAGCTGATGAATAACCTGGAATTGTAACAGTCTTATCACTACCTTTGAATTCTATAACATTATTTAGATTTCCGGTATTATTTGCTAATTGAATTTGTAATTCACCATGTGCAGTATCTATGTATCTATTTAAAACTTGAATTCTTGAAAGTTCATTTGTTCCATTATTACTAAACATTTTTATTCCATAAGTGGTTGGGGTTATTATTGTCCCATTTAATCCTTCCTGATCAATTCTAATAAAATCTCCTTTGAGATGTAATTTTTCTAAAGGAGATGAATTTATACTTAGATCAATTCCTAATGCTCCATACAATTGACTCTCCTGAGTCAAATCGGCATAACCAATTTTAGTTTGAAATGATTTATCAATACTTTGATTATGACCAATTATTATTGAATTTTGCATAGTTGTAGTAGTGCTTTTCAGAGTATTATCGCCAATATATATCATATCATTGTCTGCAACATTGGATAAAGAAAAATTAGACACCTCTCTTCCACCTGCTCCAACGCCAATTCCTATCATAGTTCCTGTAGTATTATGAAACCCTACCTCAACTCCGACCCCTGTAATTCTGCCTGTAGTAGTATTTCTTCCAATTTGGTTCCCAACCCCCGTATTTTCCCCTGTTGTTGCAAGTCTAAAGGCTTCGTAACCTACTCCCGTCATTCCTGAATCATTTGCCGCATTTAAAGCATAATAACCAAAGCCCGTTTGAATATTGGATGTGGTACTAGCACATGCTTCATCTCCAAAACATGAAGAGTTTGATGTTGTGCTATTCTGTAAACTGCCAGTTCCGAAGGCAGTAGCGTGCCCTGAAATATTTTTTTTTAAGGCATTAATGCCCACTGCTGTGATATAGCCATTGGTAGAATTATCTTTTCCTGCATTTGGCCCTATGGCAACTCCGATACCGTTAGACATACTGTTGTAACCTATTGCAACACTTGGTTGCTGATCTTCTGTTGGATGCCAAAAATCATTATTAAATTTAATTCCTGTATCCCAATTTCCGATCAAAACTTTTTTATTACTTCCTGTATTTATAATACCATGAGTAACTATATCTCCATTTGCTATTAAATCACCTTCTACTGATATATTACTTTTGGTTACTTTTTGAAGTTTAATATTCCCTACGGTTAGATTCATTGGATAGACGGCTTGTATTATTACGGTATTTTCATCTCCAACTTTTATATAATCAAAACTTGTACCATTAGATTTTGCTGTAAAAGAAGGCATTCCTCCGACAAAGAAAGTTACACCTCCACTGATATAGTTACTTATGGTCCATTCTATTCTATACAATTCTCCGTTATCTAAATTAATATTTTGTCCAATTCGGTTCAATTGTCCCAAATGAGGTTGATTGTGATTTATTCCACCAGGTACCAATTGCCAATTCACTGGACTTGTCTGCCCATTATAATGGGATTCATTTACATCCCAACTACTAAGGTCACTAAAGCTGCCATTTACAAGTAAATTTCCACCTAGTGATCCTATAGAATAAGTATTACCTTCTTTAATTTTTAATGCAGTGCATTCAAAAACTACTATAGAGTCAATTGTTACCTTCGCAGTATCATAAGATAAAGAAATTATTAAATCATTTATATCATTACCCTTTGGAAAGGGCATCTTATATTTAATTGAATCGGAGGCAAACGTAAACTCTATTAAAAGTAGGTTAGAAAATAATATTAAAAAAAATAATTTCATTGTAAATATAGGTTAAACAAAAAATCAATAACACAGAGTTTAGGCGTATTGTTATTAACGTCTTTTATTTCTTATATACATTTAGGCCTTTACAGAAATACGATGTAAGCTAAATAAATCCTTTTACATGATTGTTTTCTATTGATTTTATATTATATTTATATTCAAGCATTTTGAATATAATTCATTTTCAAAGATGATTGATATTTCTTTTTTTAAAGCAGAAAATCCGAATCAATAATTTTATAAATCAACCAAGTGAATTTGCACACTATTAAACATAAATGTTTTATAATCAATTAATTGCAATCATTAAATAAAAAATTATAATTTTGAAAAAATACGAACTACTTCAAACACTTCAGCGTATTCCATCCCTGCTTGAACACCTCTGACTTTTACTTGGGCTTTTATAAAATCCGGATCAGAATAGCCTCTAAATGTTTGGGACTTATACTCTTGAATTGCTTTAATTTTTTTTTCAACATGATCTGTTGTTAATTCAAAAAAACAAGTATTGCGGAATGATATGATATTCCACAATAGTTCATATGATAAAACTGTACTGTTTTTAAATGCTCTAACCCCTTCCTCTGCAATTACTTTATGATCTTGGTGTAAATCATTAAGTGACGGGATAAATACGATGTCGGGTTTTATAGAGTTTCTAAGTTTGATTATGTCTTCTAGTATTTCTTGCCTATGATAATTAAATTTTCTAACCGGGTACCGTAAGCTATGAACATTTTTATTTTTAAAACCCAGAATATTTGTTGCTGCAATCAGTTCGGTCTCCAGAATATCCTTTGGATAACCATCAGGTACAGATTCTTCACATATAGAAAAAGAAACATAATGACCTTCGGCACCATTTTCTAACATCCTGGCAATGGTACCTCCACATCCAAATTCACCATCATCTGTGTGAGGTGCAAGAACTAAGATTTTTTTGAAATGAAATGACATAAAATTATTTATAAGCATTAATAAATTCCTTTTCTTCTAAATTCCAAGAGAGCGACTTTGCATACCTCTGAACATTTAATTTTTTTTTCAGAATATCCTCAACCTGTAAATTCGTCAAATAGTTTTTAAATGAATCAGGATCCGTTTCGCTAATTACCCAACCTAAATTATTGTCTTTAATCAGTGAAGCCATGTATGTTAAATTAGAACTGACCACTACTGGAAGACCAGCCAGCAGGTACTCACTAAATTTATTTGGAAGGGAATATTGATAACTTAAACCAACCTTCTGATTTATAAAAAATATTCCAATATCAGCAGAAGATGTGTAGGCAACTATTTCATTCATAGGAACACTGCTTTGGTAATGAATATTAGAATACATCTCCGAATTTAATAAGATTTCATTTTCTAGAATCCCAAAACCCATAAAAACAATATGAATATTATTACTATTGATAGTTGAAAAAGATTCCAACAATGTAGGTATACCTCTTGCTGGAGCTAAAATACCTTGGTATATAAACAACAAATCAGAATCTTTCAAATTAAATTTCGCTTTTAAAACATTGGTCTTTGGCAGATTTTCCTCTGCCATATAAGGAAGATTTCTTATCACATAAATAGATTTACACTGATAGTTTTCAATATACCAATTCTTTATAGGCTCACAAACAACGATTACACTATCCGAGAATCTTATAAAAATACGTTCTATTGTTTTAAAAATAAATTTTACTTTATTTGATAAACCCTCTTTTTCGGATTCAAGTTCATGAGGAGAATATATCAATTTGGTATTTTTCCCTAGTATTAGCTTTGCAAGTACGCAAAAAGGCAATAAATCTACTCGCCGGCATGTAATAAAGTTAGGCTTTAGTTTTAAAGACAAAGAAATAACACCCAAATAATAGCTGGCTAAAAAATAAAGCATTTTAACCAATGAAAAAATTTCTTTTCTCATTCTTTTTCGATAATCATGAGGTAATTTGGACATTACCAATATCTGGTTTGGTCCAAAGTTTATTGTTTTTATCCCATCTCCTTCACCTGTTGCCCAAACATAATCTTTACCTACAAGTCCTAAATCGACAAGGCTTTTACTTGTTTTCAAAATTCTACTCGCATTTTTAAGAGAACAAGGATAGACCTGTATATTAATTTTTTGTGAATTCACTCAATTGAAAATTTTGGCTTTAGTATTTTAATATTTCTCAAAATATTCTGACCTGTTTGACTTTTTAATAATGCGGTACCAAACTTCATCTCACCTATATCTGATTTAAACATATTTTTGTAAGATTTCACCTTTCCGTTTCGAAAATAAATGCCTTTAGTAAAAACTTTGTCCCAAGAAATATGTCCAAGGAATATATTATGATGGATTTTTACTGTATTTATTGGATCACCATGAATGACAATAGGTCCATCTTCTGTTGTATAAAATGTATTATGATGAATATGTAGATCTGTTCCCCCTATAGTATCTTTTACTCTTTCATCATAAATACCATGCATATCTACAACATAGTTCAAACTCCTCTTACCGAAAATATTATTACGTATTTCATACCCTGAATTCAACCTACCACTCCCTGCAACACTATGCCTATTCCAATTAAAAAAATTTTCTTCAATGATTGCATAAGCGTCATGCAATGCTACACCATATCCAAGACCCAATCTTTGATTATGATGTATGTAATTATTGCGAATAATATTTCCACTTCCACTTTCCATATCAATTGCTGCATAAGACCAACCAAGTAATTCGCAATTTTGAACAAAAAGTTTACCATATCCAATACATCGAATACCGTGTGAATAAGGCAAAGAATAATATTGATTCTTTGCTATCAATTCATACATTTGTTGAATTCTACGAGATGTATCAGGACCCATTAACCTTATCCCAACAATTTTTATATCATCCCCTTTGCATTGAATAGCGGGGGAGTGACCTAAATCTTTTGTAAACAATAGAGCTCCTCTATTTTTACAGGAATTCCCACTAACCAAACGAACTCCTCTTTTTAATTGAATAGGAGGCTTTCCAGTTAAATCGATAATGGAAGTATCTTTTATATAAATAGTTTGATATGGTAGTGAATTATTTATTGCCAAAATTAATTCTTCGTAATTCCTAACAACAAAATCTGGAGTACTCTTTTGTAAAATTGTGAGTGATGTACAACCAATTTTTTTATAAATTTTTCTCGATTCCGCCCCATAATAATTAAGTTTACAACTAGTAAAAAACAATAAATAAATGGATACGAAGAATATTTTCGTCTTTAAATTTTGCATTGTTGATTCTTTTTTGAATAATACAGTACTAATACTCTAGAAATTAAGAACCAAATAAAAGGATTATGAAAACTTCTTGAGAAGGAAATAGCGATGAGCGTAAAAATTGTCAGAGAAACAGTTGATAAAAAAATTCCATCTTGTGTTATAAAATAAAGTTTATAAAGATAATACATTAAAATTATAACAGACATTAAAAAAAGAAAAAATGGTAGTATGCCAAATTGCTCCCAAATCGAAAAATAGGTATGTGTATAGTTTCCATCGGCACCGTTAAATAGTCTTACATCTCCCATAAAATCACCAAGTACCCAACTTTCTTTAAAATTATCATAGTTGATCTCAGACTGCAATCTTCTTTCTGCCAACGATGCATCTTTTTTTAAGTCAGTTTTTAGAATTCGACTAGATGTAAATAAAGTATTGTTCATTTGGTTGCTATTCCTTAATATCAAAATAGAAACTAAAGAAAAAAAACTTAAAAAGATGAGTAATCTAACATTTTTTAGAAAAATAAAAATAGTACATACAATAAAGCAAACGAAGGTTGTGCGAGAAGGAGTTATAAATAAAACAGAAAATGTAGTAACCCATACAAAAAATTTTGTCCATAATGACTTAGACTCAAAAATTACAAATATGGCTAAAAAAGCCAAAGAGTCTGCTAGTAAAATATAATTTACTGCTTTTGTAACTTTATAGGTGAAATAACTCGCAAACAAATAATCAAAATTCCACAACAAAAAAGCTACATATATTATCCAAGAAACTAAAAATACTGAATAAGTTCGCCACTTGTCAACATAAAGTCCTGAAATAAACATCATAGTATACCCAGAAATTACTGCATCAACTCTTAATAAAAACTGGTCTGTTGCGTTATATGAATAGGAAGTAATAAATGGGTACGATACTATAATCATAACTGATATAGAGAATATACATAAAATAGGGAATCCGAGAAGCTTTAAAATCGGTTTAAAAAAAGTCAATTTATAGTCATGTGAGATCACAAGAAACATTGAAACAAAAATAGTAGTTAAAAGAATAAGCAATCTTACTGCAGAAAAGTTAATTTTGGGATATAATAAATAAACTTCTCCAAACTTATATAAAGGAGTTAAAAGAAATGCCACCAAAATGTAAAGAATACATAATAAATATAAGGCTTTATCCAAATAGTTTTCCTTAATAATTGAAAAGTTATGGCCTATATTCATAGTTTAGATCAAAAATTCACTTTCAACAATCTTGACCAAATGGCTAGACTATATATTCTCCAAAAAGTTCGGTTATCAATACTTTTATTGATTTTTTCAACATCAATTAAATTTTTTATAAACTTTGACTCTTTTATTTCTTTTTCAAAAAAGTCTTTGTCTTTTAACCATGTACTTTCTGGCGCTTCAAAACCTCTTTTATTTTTTCTCCATATAATAGAGTCTGGAAGAAGACCATCAAAGCATTTTCTTAATAAATATTTAGACCATCCATCTTTTATCATCAAATTTGGATCACTATCCAAAACACCTTTTACTAAATCAAAATCTAAAAAAGGTAATCTCGATTCAATACTGCAGCTCATGGAATTTTTATCTTCATATTTTAAGAGGTGAGGGAGCTGATAGGCATATAACTCACTTAATTGAAGTTCTTTAATGCCATCAGAAAATAATAATTTCTTCATGGATTTAGAAAAATCATACTTTTCTAAATGTTCCTTCTTTACAAAAGATAATCTTCTAAATATAAAAGTTTTTCTAAGACTTAAGAAATTAAAATATAAATAGTACAATACATTTTTCAAAAATCCGTGGCGGGATTTTTTAGAAATTTCTCTCAAAAAAGATACTTTTTCCAGAAAACCCATATTATTCATTATTGCAAAATAATAACGTTCATATCCTAAAAAAAGCTCATCGCCACCTTGACCATCTAAGATAACAGGGCAATTATCACTCTGGGCTTGCTTAAAAACGAAATATTGGAACAATACGGATGGTCCGCCAAAAGGTTCTTCTTGAATCTTTACTACCTTTTCAATTGCATTAAAAAAATCTTCAACCTTAGGTTCAATAATTGTTAGGTCAATATTAGTTTCTTCAGAAACCAATTTTGCATAAGAACTTTCATCACTATCTGATTCAGATGATTTAGCGTGAATAGCATAAAATGAAATGGCCGAATTTCTAGAATTTATTTGTGAAGAAAGAGCAGCAACGATAGAACTATCTAAACCACCACTTAGACATGTCCCAACTTTTACATCTGAACGCATTCGAATTCGAACTGATGTCTCAAACAAATCTTTTACTAAACTAGTTGCTTGAACTTCATTCAAATCATTTGATATAGGGATATATGTATGATATAAATAGCTATTTACTGCATTTGACTTTAGATTATAAATTAAATTGGTAGATGGGGGCAACTTTTCAATTCCTTGAAAAAAAGTAGCAGAGGTATGCTCTTCTAAACCTAATATGAGAAAATCCAATACCAAATCAATATTAGCCTTTCTTTCTACCAAATACGGTAGAAGTTGCTTTATTTCAGATCCAATTATAAATCTCTCATTCGTGCTTAAAAGGTAAAAAGGCTTAATTCCAAATCTGTCCCTGCTACAAAAAAGGATTTCCTTTTTTTCATCATAAAGAACAAACGCCCACATTCCATTGAACCTTACAACACATTCTTCACCCCATTCCTCATATGCCTTTAATATCACCTCAGTATCTGAACAAGTTGTAAAATTATATCCCAAAGCGAGCAATTCACATCTTATTTCAATATAATTATAAATTTCACCATTAAAAATCAATTGATTGCTACCTGAAGACATTGGCTGATTGGCTTCCGCTGATAAGTCAATAATCGACAATCTTCTATGCCCCAATGCAAAATTGCCTCCCAAATAATACCCTTCACCATCTGGACCCCTATGAGTAACCAATCTATTTATCTCTTCTATTTCTTCTTGTCCTATAGGGCCTTTAGAAACATTAATTATTGCCGTGATTCCACACATATACTTCTAGTTTAAACAACAAATAACCGAAAGATATAAAAAGTTTCTACTCAAAAAAAGCATTAATTTAGTATAACACATAATGAAAAATATTAATCTTATAAAATTTAAAATCGTCTTAATTTATAAAATGCCGCAATCCAAATTTTTTTTTGCTAAATAAAATATTTATGAACTATCGTCACCTCAAATCAATCCTACTATACAATCATATTCATTCACTATAAAATCTGATTTTATCTTTTTTTGAGTCTTTTTTAGTAAATAGTTCCTTTCTTCACCGAGCTTTCATAACTGAGCATTGCTCTGTCGTATTCATTACAAAAGTTACAAATCCACATTTTATCAAATGCGATTTCAGAAGTACTTACAACTAACACAAATCGCAAGTAAATTTAGCATATAATTTTATTAGCTTATTTTTTCTCTTAATTTTTTAATTAGGTTAAACAAAAAAGAATTATTTTGGAAATCCTTTTCTGTAGTTGGAGGAATATTCATATAATGATCAAACTCTTCCATTGTAATCCCAAGCTTTTTTGCAACATAAACAGAGTCTTCAAGAAGATCCTGTTTAGAATATGGGTTCTTTGACAATTCATGAAGTGCCTCTTCTCTTTGCATTTGGCCTGTTACAACCAAACTAGCTAAATGAGCCCTTCTCTTTTCAAAAACCAAATCGTTTTGGTTGATAATAAGTCTGAAAAAATTTCGTGAAGACTGATTCATGATGTTTACCACCATAATATTTCCAATCAAGCTCATCCTGTAATACTTTCATTGCCTCTTCCTTATTGTAGTCCATCATATTCAACACATCAACTCGTATTATCTTATGAAAAAAGGATAGACAAAATAATACTTGAATAAATTAACAAATGGATAAGTTTTTAATTTGTTCGTACCAAATTTTTTATGAATTGATTTAATCAATTTAGAATCTAAGTTGTTATAGTCCCATGACTTTGGAAGAATACATTCTGTAGAAGCGTTTGCACCTGTTATAAAATAGGTAATTTTCTTTTCTTGAGCAATCCTTCTTAGCACAGAATGAAAAACATGGTCTTGAGGATTATCTTGACAAACAATTCCCGATTTAAAAAATGCCAGCTGTAAATCCTGCATTTCTTCCCAATCTATCACATGTGTGTACAAGTCAATATCTAATTTCTTGACAATGTTCTCAATGTTTTTCACAGCAAGTTCTGAATTCCATCCTGTATCTACGTGAACTACAAGAGGCCGCAATCCAAAAACTTTTTTTGCTAAATAAGCTACATATGAACTGTCGACCCCTCCACTCAATCCTACGATACAATCATATTCATTCCCTACAGAATCTGATTTTATCTTTTCTAGAGTCTTGTTTAGTAAATCTTTTCCTTCTTCGCCACGCTTCCATAACTGAGCATTTGTTCTATCGTATTCATTACAAAAGTTGCAAATACCCATTTCGTCAAATGTGATTTCTGAAGCACTGGTGTCCATCACACATCGTTTGCAAATTTGATATTTCATTCCAGTAAATTTTAATTTTTAATATTTGCCATTAATTCATCTATTTCAGATTCATTAGGGTAGGAAATTAAAACAGCACGGTGTTTACCATGAAACACAAAGAATGCACCAGCTGCAACAGCTGCAACATTTGCTTCTTTGAGTGCCATAGAAAAGTCATCCATTGAGCCAGCACCCCCTGCCGCCACTACAGGTATATTTACTTTGCTTGTAATTGAATGAAGTAAAGGTATATCATATCCTTGCATGGTACCATCTCTATCGATAGAGTTAAGAATAATTTCACCCGCACCCATTTCTTCTATCTTTGTAGCCCAATCTACTGGATTCAGGTTAGTCTTTTCTTCACCACAATTTATGTAAACATTATATTTTCCAAATATATTTTTCTTTACATCCATAGATACTACAATGGTTGAACTACCAAAAAATTTCGCAGCATCGTTAATAAGCTTTGGATTTTGAACAGCATTAGTATTTAAGCATACCTTTTCTACTCCTACATTTAATATCTCCCTTATCATTTCTACGCTATTTATCCCACCTCCATAACATAATGGCATAAAGCATTCACTTGCAATATCCCTGATAACCGCCATATTGGGAGATCTTTTTTCTTTAGAAGCTGTAATATCCAAAAAAACCAATTCATCTACCATTTTATCGTTAAAAATTTTGATAGCATTAACTGGGTCGCCTACATACTTAGGATCTTTAAATTTGAATGTTTTATAAAGTCCTTTGTTTTTTAAAAGAAGAATTGGTATAACTCTATTTCTAATCATACTGGAATATTTATAAAATTTTTATATAACATCATTCCGAATTTATGCGACTTTTCAGGGTGAAATTGAACGCCCATTATGTTACCACTTTCAAGTCCTACCGGATATTTGTATCCATAATTAGATGTCAATGAGATTATTTCGTTGTTAGAAGTAGCCAAATGATAAGTATGAACAAAATAAAATCTAGGGTTAGAATACATTCCTTCAAATAAAATAGTGGGCTTTTCTTCAAACACAATTTGCCAGCCCATATTCGGAAGTCTATAATTTCCTTCTATTCCTGTCAAATCGAATTTAACAGTTTCTGCATCTAACCAACCTAAACCTAACAATGACCCTTCCTCACTAGATTTGGTCATTAATTGAACTCCCAAACATACACCAAGTATAGGAATCTTATCGACCAAAACTTTTCTGTTTAAAACATCAATTAAACCCAAGTTAGATAAATTTCTCATTCCTGAATCAAAGGATCCTACTCCAGGCAAAATAAGCTTACTGGCATATTCAATTTCTTTTACATCAGAAGTGATGATGGAATCTTCACCTAGTTTTCGAAGCATGTTTTGGATGGAACCCAAATTTCCCATTCCATAATTTACAATTGTAATCATATGAGATTTAAATCTGTGATATTATTTTATGAGAAAAAAAATATTCTAATGATATTCTAATGATAGTGTTTGTCACTAAGGTAATTATTAGTGCTGTATCGGTGGTGAAAAATCTACTGTAAATAAAAATACTTGTTCCCAATAACAAAAATGAAAAAATTTGAATACCAAACTCCAACTTTTGCTTTTCAAAATAAAATAATATAAAAGTCAAAGGGGTAAATATAAATTGCAGTAGTAGTGGAAATATTAAATATTTGGAATATACCACTGCTAGCTCCCAATTTGGTCCGAACATTTTTTCAATAATTATACCGCCGAATAAATAGAGAAATATAAATATTGGAACACTCAATGCAGTCAACCTTTTTAATACCTTAAAAAAAACTTCTTTTTTATGTTCAGCGCTTGCTGACGAACTTAATTCACCTCTGAACACATTTGAACTAGCCTCTGAAATTAATGATGTTGGCGTACTTAATAATCTTTCACACATTCCATAATTTCCAACATGAGTAGTTGTAAAAAAATGATTTAGCAAAAAAATAGGGCTTTGTACAATTAACTTGTTTACAAAGGAAGATGGCAAAGAAAACATAGGAAATTGTTTAAATCTTATTGCTATTGTTTTTAATTCTTCATAACTTCCTTTCCATGAAAATTCATTTGGTTTAAAACACTTGTTATAAAAATAAATAGAAGAAATCAACAAGCCTATTATATCACCAATCAATAAACAAACAAATGACTTATAAATAAAACCTAACCCGATTGATATACTTAATGACAGAAAAAACCGAATAAATCTGCCTAATGATAAGCCCTTAAAATCTTTCTTACGACTTATCCAGTTTAGTAACAAAGTGTTTAAAGTTATTAAAGAAATATAAATAGCAATTAAGAATGCGGTATAGAAATCAAAAAGATAATTAAATTTATAAAGGAAATTGAAATTTATATAATTTAAGAATGTTAAAATTATTAAAACCACCGATGAAAATATAATTGAGATTAGCATTCCCAATTGTGTTATAACTATTGCATCTTCAAATTTTTCAGGAATCAAAAGAGCAATATCATACTTTGCTGAAGCAAGTATTGAACTTATCATCACGAAAGCAAAGGTTAAAGTATATTTGCCATATTCATCTGGACCATATAATTTTGAGAGTATAGGTATCCCTAGATACATTATCCCATAAATGAAAAATGTACTTGAAGCAATAATCATTACATTTTTAGTAAAATCATCTAGAGATAAACTTGCAATTTTGAAGTAATTCATTAAAAGGCTATTTCATTTATCCATAAAAGACTTAAAGTAATTGATTATTTATCCATTAAATAATAAACGGATGCTTTACAAGCGGCAACTTTGCAAAAGGATGATAATCCCCTTTAAGCCCTACCACTTCCTTAGTTCGAATATCATTAACAATCTCAATGGCTTGCTTGGAAGCATCAATTCTAAATCCTCCCCCATTCAAAATATCTTGATAACTAGTGGTATGCAACTCTGTAAAGCCGTCACTGAATTCTATCTGCTCCCCATCCACCTCCATAGAACGAAAAGTTCTCTTACCCGTTGCCTTCACATCATCAGGTATAGTATCATAATTGATACTCAAAAACCATCTTACACGGGCTCTATCAAACTCTAAATATCCTGCCGCCCTGTCATGTGTATGGATATGAATGGTATTTTCTTTGACCTGTCCAAAAACCCAAGATAACATATCAAAAAAATGGACTCCAATATTCGTGGCGATACCTCCAGACTTATCTTCATTTCCCTTCCAGGATGTATAATACCAGTTGCCTCGAGACGTTTGGTAGGTAAGGTCGAAGTCATATACCTTATCTTTTGGAGAAGCTTCGACTTTCTTTTTTAAAGCTATTATGCTATCATGCAATCTTAATTGCAAAATAGTATAAATATTATGGCCAGTTTCTCTTTCGATTTCTTGAAGTGCATCAATGTTCCAAGGGTTAAGTACTATGGGTTTTTCACAAATTACATCTGCGCCACTTCTTAGACCAAATCGCATGTGCGCATCGTGTAGATAATTAGGACTACAAATACTTACATAATCTAGTTTATCCCCTGTCCTACGCAATTTTTCGACGTGCCTGTCAAAACGTTCAAATTCAGTAAAAAATGCAGCATTAGGAAAATAACTATCCATGATACCAACTGAATCATTGGGATCAAATGCAGCAACAAGATCATTTTCTGTATCTTTGATTGCTTTCATATGCCTAGGTGCTATATATCCAGCAGCACCTATTAAAGCAAATTTTTTACTCATTAAATATGTTATTATTATTTAAAACTGTTAATGCGATAGAACTAACCATATCAATATCTATCAAGTGGTTGCAATCATAGATTGCAAGGCCAATAAATAATTTTGGGTAGCATTTTTTTTACAGATTGATAAATTCTGAATATGCTATTCCTGCTTGCTTGCTTTTAGACTTTAAAGAAGGTATTCCATATTCGTGCATGACTTCATCAGGACTTGCCCACGGATCATAAACATCCACACTTAAGTCGTAAGTTTTAAGTTCATGGTAGATGTCTATGGCTTTAGTATTCCGTATATCGGGACAATTTTCTTTGAAAGTAATGCCCAGCATCAGGATATTACTGCCTTTGACGGGCACATCTTTTTTGACCATGAGCTTGATGACTTCTGTAGCTACATGCTGTCCCATGCTGTCATTGAGTCTGCGTCCTGCGAGTATAATCTCCGGATGACAACCTACTTCCTGTGCTTTCTGAGCCAAGTAATTTTGCTTTTGCGGTAAGGTGACTGATGAAAACTTTCACCACTTTATAAATTCTGATCAAATAATTTTAAGTCTGTGAATTCTTGCATTAAGTAAAAATGCTTATCATTTGTCCAAAGAGTTTGATGGTTTTGGACAACATTTTGAAGAATTATTAAGTCGGGAATACCCACTTTATTTATACCATTTGCAAGATTTATCTTTTGTGTATCTATTAGTCTATCCCATTGAATATCTAATTTGTTTTTAGGGAGAGACAATATTGCGTCTTTTAATTCATGTGCTTTTGCATTATGGAGAAACGGAACAAGTTCGGCAATTATGATGTCATTGACGACTACCAAATCATTTTTGATGAGCAAATCCAATTGTTCATAATATCCTTTGCTAAAATATCCTATCCAGATAGATGTGTCAATGAAAACCATCATTTCTTGACCTTAAATTGTCTATATCTAAATCTACATTTATTTTGCCTTTATACTTAAGAATTTTTTGTCTTTCATTTAAATTTTTAATATTAGTAAGAGCCTTTATTATGGTTTCCTTTTTGGACTCACTTCTTAATATTTTCATTACTTCCATCAACAAATCTTCTGGTAAATCAACCGTTGTTCTCATACATTTTATATTATATACACACAATCATTTTAAAATTCCTGTTTGCTCCTAATGATCATAAATCAAACAAGACATGTCAGAAAGAACTTGTTGGGTATAAGCTATTTCCACAAATCTTCAGTTTTAATAAACTGAATCTTGCCTTCTTGTCCTTCCCGAATACTTTTGTCCAATTTATCAGCGAATTCTTTATTATAAGAATCTATTTCTTCCGATTCTATAGTATATGTTATTTTCATCTTCTTTAAGAGTTCTTTTAACAGATGTATGTCCTTAGAATTAGATTTTACAATTAAAGTTTCCAAATCGTTATTTTTATTTTGAATAAAATTATGAATTTTAAAATTTTGTTTTTAAAATGCTAAAGTTGGTTTCTAGTGCTTACTGCTAGGGTACATTTAAAGCCTCCCATCCACCATCTCCTTTGGCAATACAGCTTTCACATCATATATCACAGACCTATTGTTTTTAATGCTCTCTAAAGGCAGCGATTCAAAAGTCTTGTGTGCTACTACCAATATTACAGCATCATATGTTGTATCAGGTAGTTTATTGTACGATGAGATACTATATTCATGTCTGACTTCTTCGGGATTGGCCCATGGATCGTAGATATCCACGTACAGGTTATAGGTCTTGAGTTCGTGATAGATATCAATGGCTTTGGTATTGCGGATATCGGGATACTTCTTTAATGAGATATTCATTTTTTATCTCCTATGTTACTAAGCCAAAAGACGATAAAATTTATTCATGGAAAACAATTAATTCTGAATTTAATTCGATAAATGAATAGGTATTGAAATGATTCAGGATATTGACTAAGTTATCATTCAATAGAGTTAAAAGTTGATTATTGTCTAAATTACCTGTTGATATGTAAAGTAATTTTTTTGGCTTGCCAGATACTATGTAGGAATTAATAAAATCTTTATCTTTAGTTACTACAATCCGATTTTGATTTTCTGCAAATCTTATAATCTCATGATCAGGTGTTCTATCTCTCTGAGGTAGTTGATTAACATGCATAACATCAAATCCCTTTTGCGAAAAATATTTAGATACTTTGTAGGAAATTTGGGCGTCAATCAAAAATTTCATTAGACCGCGTACTGAAAAGTTTTATATCTTACTATGTTATTAGCAAACATGATGCAGGCTAAAATATCTTCTTTTTCTAAAGACGGATAGTCATCAAGAATTTCTTGATAAGTCATCCCGCTTGATAACAATTCGAGAATTAACTCCACTGAATACCTCATGCCTCTGATAGTTGGTTTACCAAAACATATATTTGGATCAATGGTGATTCGATTTTTTATATCTAAGGCCATATTTGCTGGACTTTACATGAATTAATAAACTCAATAACAATGATCTACAACGGTTTGTTTTTCAATCCGATTCGTAATGCGTTTGCTTTACCACTTATCAGTGCAATAATTTTTTTTATTCATTGGAATTCTCTTAAATCCGTCGTAACTTCCAAGCTCAGATGCAGTATCTTTAGGCTTCTTGCTTAAATTGTATGAGGGGCTCATTTTTATTATCCAGGATAGTGCTAAAAGCAGATCGCTTATCCAAAATTTGTTGTGCTAATGCCACTAATTCTTGAATATCTATATCCGAAGATTCATTCAATAGCACATCATCATTAGCAGGCTCGAATTCCAAAGCGCCCATACCTCGCTTTCCAATATAACAAAGTCTATCTATTGGGGTAATTTCTACGGTTTTACCTCTTATGGAAAACCACTCATCTATGACACTATTGCCATAATCATCTGGCAGAGCGTCTGCAATCAATCCCGGAAGTCCTTTAAATGTTTTTGATTTAAGATTTGAAAAAGAAAAAACAGGGCTGCAACTAAATTGGATCCTATAAATCCTGCACCACCAGTGACTAAAATGTTTTGCATTTAATTTTTTATTATGGATTTAGGCAATTTGCCAAACGGCTGATTTATTGATTTGGTGAACTGTACAATTGGTACATTTTCTTTTTTACAACATTCATCTCAGCAGTTCCGCAGTTCTTTTAATGATCTGATTATCTGCTATTTTGAACATTTCAGCATCAGATCATTTGTAAAGCTTCGCCGCTGATAAGTCGCAAGTACTTGATCTGAGGGCCATTCCATGTATGGTTTCCTTTGGATGTATATTGAGTAGCAAAGTTACTCATTTTTGGGTGATGGTGTTTTTTTTTGGACGCTAATTAACGCTAATTTCGCTAATTATGGATTTTTAAATTTGTGTAATTCGTGAAAATTCGCGTCTATTCTTTTTTACGCTAATTGACGCTGATTACGCTAATTATTCATTTTTAAAATTCGTGTAATTTGTGAAAATTCGCGTTTACTTTCTTTTTGGACGCTAATTAACGCTGATTACGCTAATTATTCATTTTTAAAATTCGTGTAATTTGTGAAAATTCGCGTTTACTTTCTTTTTGGACGCTAATTAACGCTGATTTCGCTAATTACTGGGCCGCTTATTTTTATACGCTAATTAACGCTGATTTCGCTAATTATTTTTTTTTAAAATTCGTGTAATTCGTGAAAATTCGCGTCTCTGATTTTTTTAGACGCTAATTGACGCTGATTACGCTAATTATTATTACCTGAATGAAGCAATGGATGGTTGGGCTATTTCTAGCTTAGGATCCTCGCTAAGCTAAATGGCGTTTCATCCTTGTCAAATGGCTTACTCCAGGCAAATAGTACGTCCGGACAAAAGTCTAGTTCGTTAGGCCAAACTAAGGTACCATAAGTATCTAATTTTACTTCTCCAAAAAATTTCTTATTTCTTAAACGATTTATCATTTTACTTTTCGGATACTCTTCAATAATTTTAGTTAAATCGACATAACGTACTTCATTATTGCTGAACAAACAATATATTATCTTTTTATCAGCATCAATTCTAATTATTTCCTTTATATTAACCATAATAAAATAATTATTTTAGAGGCGCAATTTTTTTCCACTTATCAGGAGATTCAGAAAGTTTTAAAAAATTTTCAATTAATTCATCTTCGTGAATGATCGCCCAAGCCTGTACCAATTTCAAGACTTTACCAGGTAAAAATCCATCCAGTACTTCTTTTTCATGTATGTCTACTATGGCTTTATATTCATTATATTCTACATGAAAATGTGGTGGGGCATGATCTTTAAAAAACATTTTTATAATAATCCCATAAAAGCGACTTATTTCTGGCATAAATACAAATATATTGGTTTTTATTAAATTTTTTATTCCTTTTGAGTCAAAATATTTCATAGAATGATTAAAATTCATTACATCTGCTTCATAAAGAAAAAACCATTCATTTTCAAGGGTGCCCAGCAGAGCTGGATGATAAGTTGAACGCATCCGTCGGGCTGGAGAAGCCGAAACCACTTTAGGGGACTCCCTTTTGCTACAACCTATAATCTACCATCCACCATCTCCTTAGGTAGCACCGCCTTGACATCAAAGACCACGGATCTGTTCTTTTTTATGCTCTCTAAAGGTAGAGACTCGAAAGTCTTGTGTGCCACTGCTAATATCACAGCGTCATATTTTGTATCAGGTAATTTACTGTACGATGAGATGCCATATTCATGCCTGACTTCTTCAGGATTGGCCCAAGGATCGTAGATATCAACGTTCAGGTTATAGGTCTTGAGTTCATGATAGATGTCAATCGCTTTGGTATTACGTATATCGGGACAATTCTCTTTGAAGGTAATACCCAGCATGAGGATATTGCTTCCTTTTACAGGAATTTCTTTTTTTACCATCAACTTGATGACTTCGGTAGCCACATGCTGGCCCATAGAGTCGTTCAGCCTTCGTCCGGCCAGGATAATTTCCGGGTGGTAACCTACCTCCTGGGCCTTCTGGGCCAGATAATATGGATCCACTCCGATACAGTGTCCGCCCACCAGGCCCGGTTTAAACGGGAGAAAGTTCCACTTGGTACCTGCCGCAGCTAGCACTTCATGGGTATCTATGCCCATACGATTAAATATTTTGCTCAGTTCATTGACAAAAGCGATATTTATATCCCGTTGACTGTTTTCGATCACTTTGGCAGCTTCAGCAACCTTGAGGGATGTCGCTTTGTAGGTCCCTGCGGTAATAACCGATTTATACAATTGGTCTACTAATTCGGCGGCTTCAGGCGTAGAGCCGGAAGTTACTTTGAGTATTTTAGATACGGTATGCTCTTTGTCACCGGGATTGATCCGTTCAGGGCTATACCCTACAAAAAAGTCTATATTAAATTTTAATCCGGATACACGTTCCAAAACAGGTACACACTCATCTTCCGTCACCCCGGGGTATACAGTAGATTCGTATATGACATAATCTCCCTTTTTGAGTACCTTACCTACGGATTCACTGGCTTTGTATAAGGGCGTGAGCACTGGTCTATTGTTTTTATCTGTAGGTGTAGGTACAGTAACCACAAAAGTATTGCACAAGGCTATATCGTTTAGTTCATCCGAAACATACAATCCGTCGTGATCAAAATCTAGTGATGATGCTAATACTTCATTTAATAAATCATCTTCCACTTCTAGTGTGGAATCCTTTCCACTTCTTAATTCCTGAATACGGTTTTTGTTGATATCAAATCCTACAGTTACGTATTTTTTGGCAAATTCTACGGCTAGTGGAAGTCCTACGTAGCCTAGACCAATGACTGCTATTTTGTGATTCATTTATTTTTATTAATTTTTAACGCTAATTTCGCTAATTTTATGTTTTGTAATTTGCGTAATCTGTGAAAATTTGCGTATTAAGTTGTTTTGTAATGATCAGAATTTATTACACGTTTATGCTCCAGAGATGAAGCACCAAAATTAATTATTAAACCTAGCGGACTTTTAGCAATAGAAATATAATTTAAAGTGATTGGGATAAAATCTTCGTGAATAAACTCGCATGCTTTTACTTCAAGAATTAAATCATCATACACTACAAAAGCTGCATAAAACTTATGTTTTAAAACAGTGTTTTTATATGCTACATTATACTCAACCTCACGACGAAAAGGAATTTTATTAAGTTTAAACTCATATTCCATTGCGTCTTTGTAAACAACTTCTCTTAGCCCACGACCCAAAATTCTATGAATTTCCAAACAAATACCGATAACTTTGTAACATTCGGTTTTATATATGAGCTCGTTTTTGTACATAAATTAGTTTTTCTATAATTCGAGTAATCTGCGAAAATTCGCGTTGAACTTCCATTAAGCCATTACCTTAATTTTTATAAAAATGAAAAGCCCTTTCCAATCCTTCTTTTAATTTTATCTTTCCTGAATATCCAAGAAGATTTTCAGCTTTCTCAATACTGGCCAGACTATGTGGTATGTCACCTGATCTATTTGGACCATGTATAGCATCTACCTTACACTGAGTCACAGCTTTGATATTTTGCCAAAGTTCATTCAAAGTGGTTCGTTCGCCACATGCGATGTTATATACTTGATTAATAGCAGCTCCATTATCTGTAAATAGACCTAAAATATTGGCTTCAACCGCATTGTCTACGTAGGTAAAGTCCCGGCTATTATTACCATCACCGTTAATAGTCGGACCTTTGCCTTCTATAGCAGCTTTAAAAAACAAAGGTATTACAGCTGCATAAGCACCATTGGGATCTTGTTTTGGCCCATAAACATTAAAATACCTTAAGCCGATGTATTCAAAATTAAAAGACCTGGCAAAAACATCAGCATAAAGTTCATTTACGTATTTAGTTACTGCATAAGGAGACAAAGGCTTACCTATAATATGTTCTACTTTGGGCAAGCCTTCACTGTCACCATAAGTAGATGACGAAACTGCAAAAACAACCCTTTTTACTCTGTTTTCAACTGCAGCATTAAAAATATGGAGTGTACCATCTACATTTACGGCATTAGTAGTTACAGGATCTTTGATGCTTCTTGGAACAGATCCCAAAGCTGCTTGGTGACTGATGAGATCGACCCCTTCTGTAGCTGTCAGACAAGCATCATAATCTCTGATATCACCTTCAAAAAACTCAAACTTAGGATGCCCAATAAACGCTTCGATATTTTTTTTAAAACCTGTTGCAAAATTGTCCATCACCCTGACCAACCCTACCCGTTCATCTTCTAACAGGGCTGCAACTAAATTGGATCCTATAAATCCGGCACCACCTGTGACTAAAATGTTTTGCATTTAATTTTTTATTATGGATTTAGGCAATTTGCCAAACGGCTGATTTATTGATTTGGTGAACTGTACAATTGGTACATTTTCTTTTTTACAACATTCATCTCAGCAGTTCCGCAGTTCTTTTAATGATCTGATTATCTGCTATTTTGAACATTTCAGCATCAGATCATTTGTAAGGCTTCGCCGCTGATAAGTCGCAAGGACTTGATCTATAATGTGTTAGAAATGATACCACTTTTGGACTGAAAACGAGTAGTAAAGTTACTCATTTTTGGGTGATGGTGTTTTTGGGGTAATTAACGCTATCTATGGTTTTAATTTGTGTATTCGTGAAAATTCCGTCTATCTTTACGCTTTGACGCTGATTACGCTAAATACTGGGCCGCTTATTTTTATATGCTAATTAACGCTGATTGCGCTAATTATGGATTTTTAAATTTGTGTAATTCGTGAATATTCGCGTTTACTTTCTTTTTGGACGCTAATTGACGCTGATTTCGCTAATTATTGGTTTATAAATGGTCTGAGTTTATTACTCTTTTGTACTCTAGGGATGGGCCGCCAAAATTAATTATCAATCCTAAAGGACTTTTTGCAATTGAGATATAATTTAAAGTAATTGGTATAAAGTCATCATGAATGAATTCGCAGGCTTTAACCTCTAAAATCAAGTTATTATGTACGACAAAGTCAGCATAAAAATTATGTTTTAAAATGATGTCTTTATATCCAACCTGAAACTCCTTTTCCCTTTCAAATGGAACTTGATGTTGCTTAAATTCATACTCCATAGCATCTTTATATACAACTTCTCTGAGTCCTCGTCCTAATACCCTATGTATTTCCATACAAATTCCAATAATGTTATAGCATTCATGCTTCATTATTAGGTCAGACTTCATCATAATATCATTTTTTTGGAGACGCTAATTAACGCTGATTACGCTAAAATTATTTATCTAAATGAAGAGTGGATGGCTGGGCTTATGGAAGCTTTGACGTGGTACATAATGAAGGGTAATTTATTATGCTACTTCATATTCTACTTTCAACGGAGATAGGTTAGACTTTGATGCATTGAGTACTTCAATGCCGATCAGCTCTCCGGTTGATGCAAAATCAAGGATAACACCATTTCTTTCGTCTGTATCTGCAATTGTCAATTCATTTAATTGTATGTACAGTATATCAGTCTCTTTATCATATTTAACTTTCATATCACAAGGTTAATAATATTTAGAAATTTTTGATGTACGATATAAGGTTTTAATTAGTCCGGGATTTCTGTTCCCATTAACAAATATTCTGATAAGAAATCTACTATCTTCATCTGTCACAAATATTTTTTGATAAACATATTGCTCATCTTCAAGCTTAATAACATCATCAGGATATTGTAAAGTTCCCAAAGCTTCATCCATTGATATATGTCTTAATAACATCTGATCATGAGCATGTTTTGAAAAAGTAAATTCTGTCATTAATAATTTTTTTCCTTTTAGTTAATGGATACTTCTTTTTTTAAATCTGAAGGGCCATAGTCACAACTTCCAATAATTTTCGAATTCTTTACCATTCTTTACCCCTTTGATATCAAAAAGCAACACTTCGCCATTGGATAATTGCACCAGATCAGCTTTACTTAAAAGCCTGTATTCTTTATGCCCAACAGCGATCACTACAGCGTCATATGTGCCTACAGGAGCATCGATCATAGAGATTCCATATTCGTGAGCCACCTCATTAGCGGACTCCACAAACCCGCATATTTGTACTTTAGTGGTTCAGGTTTGCCTATGCCTTTGAATGGGTTTTGTTCAATAGAATGTAACAAATTTGTAATTTTAAGAAGGATTGATTTATTATTCTACTCTTTCCAATACTTTATGTCAGACAGAACTTGTTGAGTATAAGCTATTTCCACAAATCTTCAGTTTTAATAAACTGAATCTTGCCTTCTTGTCCTTCCCGAATACTTTTGTCCAATTTATCAGCGAATTCTTTATTATAAGAATCTATTTCTTCCGATTCTATAGTATATGTTATTTTCATCTTCTTTAAGAGTTCTTTTAACAGATGTATGTCCTTAGAATTAGATTTTACAATTAAAGTTTCCAAATCGTTATTTTTATTTTGAATAAAATTATGAATTTTAAAATTTTGTTTTTAAAATGCTAAAGTTGGTTTCTAGTGCTTACTGCTAGGGTACATTTAAAGCCTCCCATCCACCATCTCCTTTGGCAACACCGCCTTGACATCAAAGACCACGGATTTGTTCTTTTTTATGCTCTCTATAGGTAGTGACTCAAAAGTCTTGTGTGCCACTGCCAAAATCACTGCGTCATATTTTGTATCAGGTAGTTTATTGTATGATGAGATTCCATATTCATGCCTGACTTCTTCAGGATTGGCCCACGGATCATAGATATCCACGTACAGGTTATAGGTCTTGAGTTCATGATAGATGTCTATGACCTTAGTATTGCGGATATCGGGATACTTCTTTAATGAGATATTCATTTTTTATCTCCTATGCTACTAAGCCAAAAGACGATAAAATTTATTCATGGAAAACAATTAATTCTGAATTTAATTCGATAAATGAATAGGTATTGAAATGATTCAGGATATTGACTAAGTTATCATTCAATAGAGTTAAAAGTTGATTATTGTCTAAATTCCCTGTTGATATGTAAAGTAATTTTTTTGGCTTGCCAGATACTATGTAGGAATTAATAAAATCTTTATCTTTAGTTACTACAATCCGATTTTGATTTTCTGCAAATCTGATAATCTCATGATCAGGTGTTCTATCTCTCTGAGGTAGTTGATTAACATGCATAACATCAAATCCCTTTTGCGAAAAATATTTAGATACTTTGTAGGAAATTTGGGCGTCAATCAAAAATTTCATTAGACCGCGTACTGAAAAGTTTTATATCTTACTATGTTATTAGCAAACATGATGCAGGCTAAAATATCTTCTTTTTCTAAAGACGGATAGTCATCAAGAATTTCTTGATAAGTCATCCCGCTTGATAACAATTCGAGAATTAACTCCACTGAATACCTCATGCCTCTGATAGTTGGTTTACCAAAACATATATTTGGATCAATGGTGATTCGATTTTTTTATATCTAAGGCCATATTTGCTGGACTTTACATGAATTAATAAACTCAATAACAATGATCTACAACGGTTTGTTTTTCAATCCGATTCGTAATGCGTTTGCTTTACCACTTATCAGTGCAATAATTTTTTTTATTCATTGGAATTCTCTTAAATCCGTCGTAACTTCCAAGCTCAGATGCAGTATCTTTAGGCTTCTTGCTTAAATTGTATGAGGGGCTCATTTTTATTATCCAGGATAGTGCTAAAAGCAGATCACTTATCCAAAATTTGTTGTGCTAATGCCACTAATTCTTGAATATCTATATCCGAAGATTCATTCAATAGCACATCATCATTAACAGGCTCGAATTCCAAAGCGCCCATACCTCGCTTTCCAATATAACAAAGTCTATCTATTGGGGTAATTTCTACGGTTTTACCTCTTATGGAAAACCACTCATCTATGACACTATTGCCATAATCATCTGGCAGAGCGTCTGCAATCAATCCCGGAAGTCCTTTAAATGTTTTTGATTTAAGATTTGAAAAAGAAAAAAACAGGGCTGCAACTAAATTGGATCCTATAAATCCTGCACCACCAGTGACTAAAATGTTTTGCATTTAATTTTTTATTATGGATTTAGGCAATTTGCCAAACGGCTGATTTATTGATTTGGTGAACTGTAAAATTGGTACATTTTCTTTTTTACAACATTCATCTCAGCAGTTCCGCAGTTCTTTTAATGATCTGATTATCTGCTATTTTGAACATTTCAGCATCAGATCATTTGTAAGGCTTCGCCGCTGATAAGTCGCAAGTACTTGATCTGTAATGGGTTAAAAAAGATACCACTTTTGGACTGAAAACGAGTAGTAAAGTTACTCGATCTTAAGAAGATTTTTTAAAATAATCAGGTTTTTTTTTACCACAAAGAGCAGGAGGGTTCTTTATGTGTTCATTTTCGGTATCGTTGTATAAACAGGTATTGAAGGTTTAATCTTCTTTTTTGATAAAACTCAGATAATTATCTGTATTCACCGTTTCGAACGCAGAATCGTATTCTTGCTTCCATGTTTTTGGAGCTGTTACAGTTTTATTATTAAATTTGAATTCATAAGCTTTTATTTCGGTATTTGATTCCTCTATGTAGTCTATCTCTGCACCGGTATATGTTCTCCAGAAGTATGTATTAGGATAAAATTGATGACAAGCATTGGTCTTCATTCTTTCAGAAATTAAGAAGTTTTCCCAAAGGCTGCCACTGTCGTTCCTACTTGATAAATCAAGAAAATTATTAAGCACAGCATTTCTAATACCTATATCATAGAAATAAATTTTGTCTTGTTTTGATATTTCTTTTGAAAGATTCTTACTAAAGCCCTGTAGTTTGAATATTACAAAACTTTGTTCTAGCTTTAGGATATAATCTTCGACGGTTTTTGCATTTAGGTTTAGGGCAATCGCCAGTTTATGAATGGATACTGTACTTCCTACCTGAAGTGCTAATAATTTTAGCAAATCATGCAGCTTTTTGTGGTGTCTTATTTCAGTAAGCATGAGTATATCACGATATAGATAGGAAGAACTCAATTCTCTGAGGACCTCTTGTTTGGTCTTCAAATCAGTTGCCTTATAGACTTCTGGATATAAGCCGTATCTTAGTATTGAACTCAATTTTTGTTTTAACTCAAAAGGGGTCAGATGATCTTCCACTAACTCTTCACAAGAGAATGGATATAGGGTAAATACCTTTTTTCTGCCAGTCAAGGGCTCTTGAAGTTTGTTGGCTAATTCAAATGAAGAGGATCCAGACAATATTATTTTTAAATGAGGATTTTTGTCGTACAATATTTTTATGGCTCTACCTATATGCTCTATGGTCTGAGCTTTGTCTACAAATAGGACTGAGCTGTTTCCTACCACCTCCATCATTCTGTCGTATGAAAGCTGGTTAAACGCATAGCTTACTTCAGCCTCTTCCCCATTAACTGAGACGTGCGAAAGTTTAGATTCAGAAATGATTTGCTTTATCAGGGTAGTTTTCCCTACTTGTCTCGCACCAAAAACAATGATTACCTTATTTGAATATAGTAATTCGTCTTTGATTTTGGACTTTAGCTTTCGATTTGTTAATGTCATGGAAAGTAAATACTTATTACTACTCAAAAATAGGACAATTCATTTGAAATACCAAAATTAACGTTAATATTCATAATAAATCACCAATATTTAGGCCAAAATACATACCAAAGTATAAAAATTATCTTTAAAATTTGTAACTTTTTTAATAAAACAAAAATTTAATTTTATCACCGTGGTTTTTGGTTTTACAACTAAGGACACTGAGCTTTTTTTACCACTAAGTGCACGAAGATTTTTTCTTTATCTTTTCAACGAATTTGACCATATTCTGAATTGTGTGCCATTTTTTGATTATACTCTATACTCTATACCCAACAGATATTATAACATCAAGATTGTATCATTGTAATTTTCTGTTGACAGATCTTCCTCCTTCGTTTCGAACTGTCAAGTAATCCTTGACGGTTGAATGTTCTTGCAGCTCTTCTTCTTGAAAAATATTGTTAATGTGTAAACTTTTATTTTGTTTTGTTGCACCAAACAATTCAGCCATCTGGGCCTGTGTGAGCCAAACAGTCTCATCTTCAACCCTTACTTCTATATGAAAGTCATCATGACTGTCCAATTGATATAAAACAATTTCACCTTTCAAAACTATTCGGGCTTTTCTTTAGATATGTAATAATGACGAATGATAAAATTCAAATGCCCTATCCAAACCTTCCTTCAATATAATTGCTCTCATGGCAATAGGTTTATTCCACTCTATGTCTGGATTATTTTTCCTGAATTCTCCCGGAACTTTATTTGATGCTTCTCCGATGATTTCAATCTTCCTTTCGACTGCATTCCTTAGCATGCTATTATTTGAAAATGTATTGAAATCAATCTTCATCATCAGTGGTAATTTTTTTTACGCTCCCAATGAAGCCAACGATATCACGTTTATTCCGTCCGGTCGGCGATAGCTCATGCCTGTTCCGGTAATGATGTTTAATGATTTTGGGAGTTCCATTTTAGTAGTGTCTATATTGATGGCAAATTTTTTTAAGTTTTCGGCGGCTGCCTCAATATAACCCACGCCGAGTTTTATTTCAAAAGCTGCGTAATCACCATTCCGTTTCTGTACAATAGCGTCAACCTCAAGCCCGTATGAATCAAGGTAATGAAAAACATGGGCATCATTTGCTTTGGCGTATACGTTTAACTCGTGTGTAGCCAATGATTCAAACAAAAATCCTGTATAATTTAAATCTCTCATTAAAGCTTCTTCGTCCAATCCTAATACTGCTGTAGCCAATGATGTATCACACAGGTGTCTTTTGGGAGCCTTGCGCAAGGAAGCTGCTGAGCGAATATGAGGATTGAATGCGGGTTGTTCATACAAAATCATTAAACGTGACAATGCGTCAAGATATTCGGCTATGGTATTTCGCGACAACTCATTTCTATCAGAAGTTTTAACATCTTGCTCCAATGTTTTGTTATCTACCAATGTTGCTGTGTTCCTTGCAATAGAACGCATTAAGCTACGCACTTTGCGTGGGTCGCGTTTTACCCCTGTCGCTCTGCTCATATCTGCTTCACAAAGTAAATCAATATAGCCGCAGTTCAGTTGGATGGCATTTTTTTGGCTTTGATTTAATAAAGTGGGCCATCCCCCTATCAGCATTTTATTTATAATGAATTCAAGCGAAACTCCTTCAGCGAAGAAGTCCGGCACAGTTCCTTGGAGCAATTCTGAGACCTTCACCAAGCCTGTAGAATAACCTAGTTCCTGCCAGGTCATCGTATCCATTTGGACAACCGTAAACCGCCCTGCACCACTATGCAATTTGACATCATCATTTGGATGGGCAGATCCTGTAAGAATGAATTGGCCCTTTGTTTTGCGATCGTCTACCTCGTGCCTGATATAATTCCAAATCTCAGGTTGTTCCTGCCATTCATCAATCAATCTTGGGGCATCACCTATCAATAAAAGCCTGGGATTTGTTGCCATAATAACCGGAACCTGTTTATCACGGTCCATTTCTAAAACGCTTTTTGCAAATTGCTTTGCTGTTAATGTTTTACCGCACGATTTTGGTCCTTTTATGAGCACCGCACCGGAAGCTGACATTTTGTCTATCAAATCCTTTTCTATGATTCGGTTTAAATATCCCATAATGGCCTATATCAATTCAGATCAAAGGTATGAATAAATTTTAGAATTGTGCATAATTTAGACAACTCATTGTGCGCATTTTAGAATATATATTGCGCATAATTTAGAATATTTATTGTGCAAAATTGAGAATTTTTCAATATTTTACTCTGCTCGTCGTAGCTCAAGGTCGAGTTGTCATGTATAAGGCGTCTTGCCAAAGCCATAATCTAATAAAACTGCAATAACTTTCTCGGATGAAGGTAGTTTTGTCATGATACCTTTATCTTCATCTCACCTATTATAGTTTTTCTGATGTTTTGCAAATCAAACCTTTCATTATTATCTTCAACATATATAAATCCAACGCTTCTTTTAAAGCTAAAGCGTCAAAAGAGTGGTAAATTCTCAACCCGCTGTTCACTCAATTCTGTGATATGATAACCATCCTTTTTTTTTACATCTTCCAATTAAATTTGGAAGCCCATGATCATAATCCCAAACTTTTGATAATCTCAATTACCCGCTGTTCACTCAATCCTGTGATATTTGAGATCATTGGAATCTTTATGTCATTTTTCACACAATTTCTTATGACATCAATAGTCTTTTGTTCGATACCTTGTTCGATGCCCTTTCCAATTCCTTTTTCGATTAGACGATCGTATGTACTCATAATTTTATCTTTTAAATTTGGAGTGATGCCTTCTGAAATTTCTAAAATATAACTTTCATCTACTTCTAAAACTTCCAAGATATAAACAAGCCTTAAACCTCCAACACCAACTCCCTTTTAGTTTCCTCCCATGATCATAATCCCAAACTTTTTATAATCTCAATTACCCGCTGTTCACTCAATCCTGTGATATTTGAGATCATTGGAATCTTTATGTCATTTTTGACACAATTTCTTATGACATCAATGGTTTTCTGTTCGATGCCTCGCTCGATACCTTGTTCGATACCTTGTTCGATGCCCTTTCCAATTCCTTTTTCAATTCCTTTTATTGTTTTTTAATTTGGAGTGAGCTTCGAATTTAAAAAAATTTTGGATTATTGGAATCTTGAGTCTTTTGAAATTTTGAAGCTTTTGTTGATACCTTGTTATGCCCTATTCCTTTTTCGATTAGACGATCGTATGTACTCATAATTTTATCTTTTAAATTTGGAGTGATGCCTTCTGAAATTTCTAAAATATAACTTTCGTCTACTTCTAAAACTTCCAAGACATAAACAATGATTGTGAAAAAAAAGTTCCTCTCCGTAGAGTCGGACAAGGTCGTTAATATCTTTTCTATTTCATTTTTAAGTAAGTTGGGATCGGTACTATGTCTTTGAACCATCAAGGCTGACCTTAAAAATACATTGGTTAACGATTCTAGACTATCAGAAGATAATCTGACCAAATCAATGTAAACCATATCATATGATGGTAAAAATGATTTTAAAATAGAAGGGAAACTCTTGAAATAATCATCCAACTGTCTTAATTTCCACCTGCCCTTTCCGTGGTAGTAAACAACAGGTAGGATAATTCGCTTGGGTTCCTTGTTTTTATATTGAAGTTTATATCCATTTGCTAGATAACCTAACACTTGAAAAACAGTCGCATCATCGCGTTTGCTTTTATGTTCGAGCAATACAGATACAAAACATTCTTCTTTGGTCTCATTGAGTTTAAATTTGAAGATGGAATCTGAAAACAACTCATTAAGATCTTCAGTGATATAACTTGCGCCAACATTTTCAAACGTATCAAAATCTACTAGGTCAATGACAGTGGCAGGCAAAAACTTCTTTAAAAAATCAGTTGCGACGGACCTATCTTCCATCATTGCCTTAAAGAATTTGTCGTGTTTGTTGTTTACTCCTTTTTTCAATGCTAAATTTTATGCATTTCTCTAAATTTATGGATGTATCCCATTTTGCACAGAAATCAATATAAAATTCATTTTGTCTCAATTGAAGATGACTTAGGAGTAATACGTAAACCTTTTTTACATTTTCTCAAACGAGACGTTTGTACTAACCCAAGCTTAATGAGGACGTTTACTGCGTACTACGCTGCTAATCTTATCTGGAGCAATTATGTTTTTTACAGATTGATAAATTCTGAATATGCTATTCCTGATTGTTTGCTTATGGACTTTAGTGTACCAATAGGTATTTGCTTTCGCGGAGCCGGCACGATGACTGTTTTTTCTCTATTTTTGTATTTTTGATGGCTACCTTTTTGACTTTTAAATACAAAGCCATAATCTAATAAAACTGAAATAACTTTCTCGGATGAAGGAAGTTTTGTCATGTAACCTTTATCTTCATCTCACCTATTATAGTTTCTGTGATGTTTTGCAAATCAAACCTTTCATTATTATCTTCAAAATATAAATCCAACGCTTCTTTTAGATTAGATTTAGCTTCATCAAGCGTTTTACCAAAACTAGATACTTCAACATTTAAACACCTGGAGACATAAAACTTCCCTTCTTTTGTAATGATATACTTTAACGTCTTCATTGTGTTGATTTTATTTTAAAAAAATATATGGTATGATACAGTGACATTACGGCAGCTGATTGCATTTAAGTAAACAAGCTTTAATGGTAGAGGTTCTTTTATTTTTAAAGAAAGTCTATTCCTTTACTTTGACTACCTATGATTCCTTCAAACAATAACTGCCCACTATTTACTTTGGACATGCTCTATCATAATGGTAATCAGTGGGCGGATACTCCCCTTTGGGCCTGCCCATATTAATCATGATTTTACATGTTCTTAGTTTTAAACTTAAAGTCAAGTAAATTAAATTACAATAATTTACTGTAAATTAACACTATAAATTTTGATTTTGTTTTAAATTATCTTGTTTGTAAACATTTAACCTCTTTTTTCATCAAAGTCAGGTAAACCTCTGACAAAAGCAAGTGATGAAGTCCAAAGTCTATGAATTTTGGACTTTTTAATGCCGGTGTTATGATCGGAAAATTTATTTTACAACCGCTCAAAGACCGGAAGATATATTTAGTCAATTTCAATTAAGACTTTGACGAATATCAGTATCATCTACAATTTCCAATAGTTTTCAAACTCCCTTCCATCCTTGACTCCTTTGATATCGAAAAGCAAAAGATCACCGTTGGACAGGTTTTGCAAAGCATCCTTTGTCAAACTTTTGTACTCCTGATGTCCTACCGCAAGTACTATGGCGTCATATTTTCCTTCAGGCGTATCAAGCATGGAGATACCATATTCATGGGCGACTTCGTTGGCCGAAGCCCATGGATCGACTAAGTGTACATTCAGAGAATACGACATGAGCTCCTTGATCAGGTCTACTACCTTACTGTTGCGGATATCGGCCACATCTTCTTTGAAGGTGATGCCCATGACCAGCACCTTGCATTGTCCGGGATTTTTACCTTTTTCTATCAGGGTCTGCACCACTCTTTTAGCGATAAAGTGCGGGATATAATCATTGACCCTTCGACCGGCAGCGATGACCTGTGGGTCAAGGCCCAATTGTTTTGCTTTGTGTAAAAGATAAAAGGGATCAACGCTGATACAATGTCCTCCCACCAGACCGGGTTGATACTTATGAAAATTCCATTTACTGCCGGCTGCTTCTATGACTTCATTGGTGTCTATATCCATCCTGTCAAAGATGATAGCCAGCTCATTCATAAGCGATATATTGATATCACGCTGTGTATTTTCAATCACTTTTGCAGCTTCAGCTACCTTTACAGATGATGCTCTGAATATACCTGCCTCCAGGATCGTGTCATACACTTCAGCTATGGTTTCTCTGGTTTCAACATCACACCCTGAGACAATTTTCAGGATTTTTGTGAGGGTCCGTACTTTATCTCCCGGAACGATACGCTCAGGACTATACCCGAATTTAAAGTCAATCCCACCTTTTAGTCCGCTTTCATGTTCCATCACAGGTACACAGTCTTCTTCGGTACAACCAGGATAGACGGTACTTTCATATACTACGATATCCCCTTTTTTCAGAGCCTTACCTACGCTGGCAGATGCTCCGAGCAGGGGTTTCAGGTTGGGGACTTTGTGTTCGTCGATGTCTGTAGGTACACCTATGATATGGAAATGGGCTTTTTTAAGATCTGCGGGATTGGTCGTAAACTCAATGTCGCATCCATCAAATGCACTGCCATCCAGCTCTTTGGACGGGTCGATACCTTGCTTCATAAGTGCTACCCGCTCTTCATTGATATCAAATCCGATCACCTTAAAATGTCTGGCAAACTCCAATGCCAATGGTAGTCCTACGTATCCAAGGCCGGTAACTGATATAAGTTTTGATTTGTTTTTTAATTCTGTAAGCATTTTTATTTGTTATTATGGTGTTGTCTTTTGTTAATCCAATCCCATTGATTGATTTCATTCAGGATTTATTTTACAACCCGATGAGTTATCTTTTTTACCACTAAGGTCACTAAGAATTTCACTAAGATCACTGAGGTTATTTAATATTACCACTAAGGTCACTAAGAATTTCACTAAGATCACTAAGTTTTTTTTCTCAGAGTGTACATAGTGGATACCTTTGTGTTTTCTGTGGTTAATTTTTTACCACTGAGATCACAAAGAAGTACACAGAGATCACTAAGTTTTTTTCTAAGTGTCCTAAGTGATTTTCTTTGTGTGGTTATTGGTTATTTTTTACCACGAAGGTCACTAAGAGATGCACTAAGGACACAAAAGCGTAACTCTAAGTGTACTTAGTGTTTATAATTAACAGCCTGACATTAATAATGTCCCAAAGCGGAGATAATCACCACCAGCCTTTCCGGCTCTTCGATAATTTCATAGATAATGCGGTCTTTTTTATTAATTCTTCTGCTCCAGAAACCGGATAGATTATATTTTAGTGGTTCGGGATTGCCTACGCCTGTTTTTGGATGATTTGAAAGTTCGAGCAAAATTTTTTCTATTCTTTTAATAGTCATCCGATCCCCGGATCTATATATTTTACGAAAGTGAATTTTTGCTTCTTCCTTAATGTCTACAAAATACTTTCCCATATATTTTGTGGATTTATCCTGGTAGATTTTCCTTCTTTTGCTTTCAAAACCATCTCTACAAACTCAGGATCATATGGGCTTTCATCCTTTTTTTCCTTTTCAGAAGATGTAATCTCATACTGCACATTTTGTTTATCGAGAAAATCCTTGATGATATTGCACTTTGACTTTTTAGCTTTTATGATGATGGTTTCCATGAGTTGAATTTGTCTTAAAATAAACGATATGCTTTGATAAATAGTTCAAAGTTTTTTTTTACCACTGAGGTCACTGAGAATTTCACTAAGATCACTAAGTTTTTTTCTCAGAGTACTTAGTGTCTGCCTTTGTGTACTTAGTGGTTAATCTTTTTTTTTACCACTGATGTCAATGAGAGATGCACTTAGAGCATTGATGGGTATTTCTTAGTGTACTTAGTGATTACCTTTGTGTACTTAGTGGTTATTTTTTCATTTTACCACTTAGGTCACTGAGAGATGCACTTAGAGCACTAAGGGGTATTTCTAAGTGTACTTATTGTTTAATCTTTTACATCCAAGGTTAGTCTTTCAGCTTTTCGAAATACCTATTCACTAATGGAATCAGGCCTTCTGATGTGATGTTCAAAACGTTGTAATTGATTAAGAGCCCTTTAGGTTTTTCCAGAATATTCATATAGCTTAATAATTGTGCCTGATCGATCGGAGTAAATCCATTGGTGGATTTATTTTCCACTAATATCACATCTTCTACCAAAATATCAAATCTCAGCCTGGTCTTGCACTCTATTCCCTTATATGTAGGTATGATATGTTGCTGGGAAACAACATGTAAGCCGTTATTCAAAAGTTCAAATATAAGACACTCTTCATATAAACTTTCCAACAAACCCGGGCCTACCTCTTTATGCACTTCAATGGCACATCCTATGATCTGGTAAGCTATTTGATTTACATATTTTTTTGTTAGTTCCATAGGAGATTTTTTTACCATTAATTTTATTTAACCATTTGTGTGACGCTTTAAAGTTATAGGTGTGTATAACATATTTCACTTTTGTGAAAAAAATTAACTTGCTACATTTGCCTATACTTACCCCCAACCCCTTAAAGGGGAGACCAGCACTAATATTGAAAGCATTGGCGTGGGTCGTCTCAAGCGTAGCTTGACAGGCTCTTTAGGGAATGAGGGTAGCGAGGGAATTTAAGTATTTGTGCAGTTTGTTATACACACACGTTATAGGTCACTGGGATTTTACCACTAAGTTCACAAAGAGATACACAGAGATCACTGAGGTTATTTAATATTACCACTAAGGTCACTAAGATTTTTTTAAGTGTCCTAAGTGATTTTCTTTGTGTGCTTAGTTGTTAATCTTTTACCACGCTTGTGAAGCTTCAGCGTTAAAGGTCACTAAGATTTTTTTGTTGTTGTCACGGTAACTTATTATGATGTGATATCAGGTCAAATCCTTAATGATCTTTTTTGCTAAGATTTCATTAATTTCATTGTGTCTAGGTACCGGTTGAGTAGTACCTTTTTGGGGATTGTGATAAATATCGTGTTTCGACCCATTTCGCAAAAGAATACACCTATTATTGTTCAAGATTTTTAATAAATCTTTGCGCTTCATATAATAATGAGTTCCTCCACTTTTTTAATTCCTATTATTTTACCTTCAGTAAACATTTTAAATAAATCCAGAAGATGTTCTTTTAAATCTTCTATGGAAACACCTTGTGTCCAATGGTCAGGATAATCATTTAAATATCCCAAATATTTTCCATCTGATTCTAACCAATAGGTAAAATTTACCTTATTCTTCATAAGTATGGTTTACAAAAGTTACTAAAAAGATAACATTAGGTATATGGAAATTGTTTGCATCAAAGTTTTATTCAACTAAAAGCACTAAGTAATTTTTCTCTGAGTATACTTAGTGGTTACCTTTGTGTGCTTAGTGGTTATTTTTTCATTTTACCACTTAGGTCACTGAGAGATGCACTTAGAGCACTAAGGGGTATTTCTGAGTGTACTTAGTGATTATCTTTGTGTCCTTGATGGTTAATTTTACTTTTATTGTTACCAGATCATTTACTTTTTGTTAGAAAATAGTCATTTATTTGTCTCACTATGCAGCTTCCGGTCGAGCCATCTCCATATAAATCATTGTTTTTGCAAATGGCTTTGGTTTTGATTTTATCTTTCAATTCACTAAGATCGTAAAACATCAATACATTGTCCTCGTCTTCGAGCGTTTCTGTCCATTCTGTTTCCTTCCTGATCGTGATACATTTTTTTCCAAGCCAGTATGCTTCCTTTTGCATTCCACCGCTGTCAGTGATCAACCCGTCAGCATAAAACAAATAACTCAGGTTATTAAAATATCCTTGCGGATCGATAAATCTGATATTGCTGTAACTATTTTCTGAAAGGTAATAGGTCTTCATAAAATTTCTGGTGCGGGGATGTATAGCAAATACAACTTTTTTATCCAGAGCACTCAATGTATTCAACACGTATACCAACCGATCTTTATCATCTGTATTGTATGGTCTGTGGAGTGTGGCATAATAATATGGTTCTGATACATTATCCACAGGTTTGAGCCAACCGGATTTTACTGATTTAATGACCAGATCTTTCATGATGTCGCCTACGATGCGCACATTTTCCCGGATGCCTTCTTTGTGCAGATTGTCTACAGCTAATTGAGATGGTACAAACAGTATGTCACTGACATGGTCTGTAAGCACCCGATTGATCTCCTCAGGCATCTCTTTATTAAATGATCTCAAGCCTGCTTCGATATGAAAAACAGGAATATGTAGTTTTGAAGCCACCAGAGCACCAGCCAGGGTAGAGTTGGTATCCCCATAAACCAATACTGCATCCGGGTTTTCGTCAAGCACAATTTTTTCGATCTCTATCATCATCTTACCTGTCTGCTCTCCATGGCTTCCACCACCCGATCTTAAGAGATAGTCAGGTTTCTTCATACCCAACTCAACAAAAAATACCTTACTCATGTTTTCATCATAATGCTGTCCTGTATGTACAGTCACAAGATGAAAGGTATCTTTCACTTCAGACTCAAACGCAAAGTGTTTGATAAACTGAGGGCGAGCCCCGATGATGGCGATTACTTTTTTCAAATTTTACTTGATTACGATACAATAATCATTTGCCTATAACCCAAATTTTTATTTTAGAGCCATAGATTACAGAAGTTATCATTGTCCGCCAAATTCATTTAATGTCCAAATCATCCAAAATACCGGCAAGTGTCTTTGTCAGGGATTTGCGGCTGAAGTTTTCAAAATTTGGCCTGGACGGTATATTTACATCAGGATTTTCGTATTTGGATTTAATATACTTTTTAATGTTTTCTTTGTCATAATGATTCAGAAAAATACTTCCGGGAGACTTTGATAAAATGTTTTTTACTTCAAAATTAGTTACTTCATCTCCTAAAGCCAGGATATCAGTCCCTGACCCCAGGTATTCAAAAAACTTACCTGTCAGCACCGGTGTACTTGACTCCAATGGCAATATCAGGATATGGGCAGATTGTTGTGCTTTGGTAATCTCGGCATGTGGTATGTAGGAGACAAATCTGATGTGATCAGCAATTGGAAATTGTGATAACTCTCTGACTTTGTCATCTCCTACTTTTCCGATCAGTCTTATCTCAAAATGTTTTAATAATCCTTCTGATTTCAATTCAACCACTGCTTCCCACAAAGCGCGGACATGCACGTAATTTAAAAGATTTCCCGTATGTACAAAGGTAAATATTTCATCTTTTAATATCTTATCCTGAAAATCATCTTCATCAAATCCATTGGTCAGTACTATACTTTCAACTCCCAATTTGCGGAATCCATCCTGCATGCCTTTTCCGACTACAAGTACCTGATCAGCATTTGAAAGCACTTCATGCTCCAGTGTTTTGTGTCTTTCCCTTGCATATGCAGTAAGATCGAGATCCTTGAAGTAGTATATCTCAGTCCAGGGATCTCTGAAATCAGCAATCCAGGGTATATGCAACTTATTTTTCAACCTCATTGCAATAAGATGTGCAGAATGTGGTGGCCCGGTAGAAATCACGGCTTGTACAGGGTTTTCTCTCAGATACTTTTTCAGAAATCGTACCGAAGGCCTGATCCAAAACATGCGGGCATCCGGGATAAAAACATTTGATCTGATCCACAATGCTATCCTGTCTTTCAAACTCCCCCTTTTTGACTGTTCGATGATACCAACCTGTACCCTATCTTCCTTATTCCTACCCGTAAATTTTTTATATAAACTGAACGGTTCGAAGATTGGCCTGCGTATCACTGTCACATCATCAGGTATATCCTTTGCTAAACTATGATCAAGTACAGGAAACTCCCCATCTGTCACGGTGTAAATGATTGGTTCCCAACCAAAAGATCTGAGATATTTTGTAAACTTCACCCAGCGTTGTACACCGGAACCTCCTGAAGGGGGCCAATAATAGGTGATGATTAGTACTTTTTTCATGACTGCGGGATGGTTTTTCGCCATTCATTGAGTGCTATGAGCCTCCAAACCATTTGGGCATTTGTGTTATCCCCCTTATCAAATTCATGGATTAAGTCATATACTTTATCAAGATTACAAAGATCTCCCAAATGTGTTAAATTTTCAGTTGCTAAAAGATGTTTTAATGGACCTCTTAACCATTTTATTTCGCCAGGGGTTACAAAACCTTTTTTATCTGTACGATGAGCTATTTTTTCCGGCAAAATACCTTTAAGTGCATCCCGTAGTATTTTTTTGGTAATCCCATCATCCAGTTTATAAGTATATGGCAAACTATAGGCCATTTCTACCAGGCGATGATCCAGAAAAGGTACTCTTGACTCAATGGAAAATGCCATAGAATTCCTATCCTCAAAATGAAGCAAAGAAGGTAGTGTATCCAGAAAAAGTGCATTTTGTGTAACACTATCTACGGGCACACCGTTATCAAAACTTTGCCATAGATCTTGCTCTACCTTATCTATTAAAACATTGGGATATTTGTCGGAAAATTCTTTACGTTTATACCCCTGCTCTCCCAAAATGTATTTTGCCCCACTTTTTCCCAGGATTACAAGTAATTCTTTAAAGCTCAGTCCTTGTGTCCTTTTATGATTTTTTAAGGTATTTAAAGCGGTTTTGAATTGTCTCTTTTTAAACAATTGGGCATAAATGCTATAATAAAAATGCAAATACCCCAATAAGTATTCATCTGAACCCTGGCCATCCATGACGACTTTAATCTTATGTTCACCAGCCAGTTGCATTAAAAAGTATTGGGATACGGGAGATGAACCCGGTAATGGAGCATCCTGGTGGTATAATATTTTTGAAAAAGCATGCTGAATATCAGCATCTGAAGGAGTGAAGTAATGAGGGTGTACATTATGATACGCTTCTAAGACCTCTTTGACCCATGGCCGTTCATCAACTGCATCTTGTCCTTCATAATAAATAGTAAAACTCTCTAAAGGAATGGGATCTATAGTGGACATAGTAGCCACAAGGGAAGAACTGTCTATTCCTCCACTCAAACAAGCCCCTACTTTAACATCCGATCGCAAATGGATTCTGACAGTCTCAAAAAATTGAGCTTTGAAAGCATCAACAGCCTGTTTGTAAGATAAGTTAAGTTCCTTTTTTTCCAAGACCCAATAGCTATCCAATGCTATAGTATTGTTATTGAAAATTAAATTATGAGCTGGTGGCAGGGCTTTTACCTGTTCGAAATAGGTTTCATCATGATAAGAAATCCAGCCCAAATTTAACCCCCTGAAGACTTGCTTTTTATTTAATGCAGGATTAAAAAAAGGCAAATCATAAAAGGCTTTTACTTCTGATGCAAAATAGAATTGTTCACCATGATGAATATAATAAAAAGGTTTGATGCCAAATCGATCGCGCGAACAAAAAAGTTGTCCCGAGTTTTTATTATATATGACAAATGCCCACATACCTACAAATCTGTCAACACATGTATCACCCCATTGTATGAAAGATTTCAGGATCACTTCAGTATCGCTGGCAGTGCGGAATTTGTGTCCTAAAGCTTGCAACTCATTACGAATTTCTACATAATTATATACTTCGCCGTTATATACCATCACCCATTGATCCACTACAAAAGGTTGATCTGCTTCAACAGACAGATCAATAATACTCAGTCGATTATGACCCAAACACACCTGATCATCGATATATGCACTACTGGCATCAGGTCCACGGTGACGGATACGCTGCAACATTTTGCTGCCTAATTCCTTTTTCACCGATGATATCAAAGAGCTATCAAAAAATCCTGCTATGCCACACATAATTTTCTATGATATGAAAAATTTGTTTATGAATAAAATAAAGTAGTTATTTCAATACTTATCGTAGTCGAATTTGGATAAAATTTAGGCTTGATTAAGCATTAAAATCATCATAACATTTTAATAGATTTGCTTCACTTATACCCCAATGATATCTATCCGAAACAATCCGCTTATTATTTTCAGCATAAAATTCAAACAAATTTTCGTTAATCAATTCTTGTATTTTTGATGCAAAATCTTCCGGGTCGTCATGAACGTATATCTTACCAGCATTATTTTCAAGAATAATTGGAATTAAAGAATCACAATTAGAGCAAACAACAGGCTTTCCTACATATAAATATTCAAATAATTTATTTGGAGAAGAATTATCAGTTTGTTTGTTTTTAACATGCGGCAATAACAAAATATCAGCTTCATTCAGTTTATTAAATACCAGATGAGAAGCAACCGGATCTTCAAATTCAATTTCCCTTCTAATTACGTCATCCTTTGTCAATGCCAGTTGTTTAAGCTTTGAAATATAATTTGGATTACCGGTACCTACAATTCTTAATTTAACTTTACTGTGTGGATTTCTTTTTCTAAAAATCTCATAGCCATTTATAACAATTTCAACACCTCTAATTTCGTCTATTCCTCCAAGATACATTAGACACAATTGTTCATCTTTTTGGTCATTTTGATTAGAATTCTGTAAATCAATGAAATTTAGGTCAAGATAGTTTGGAACAGTATATATACCAGTTTGTCGTGAAGAACCTGCTTCTATTCTTTTTTTCATAAATTCATTGACCACTATTACTTTATCCGCATTTAACACCTGTTCTGTTTCATATTTATCCCATTGTTCATTATTACTTAGCAGTTTGCCCAATTTTGTATTGGAATATCTAGCCGTTCTTAAATGGTCAGCCCAATTTTCATGCAAATCCAATATGTAATTTAGATGATATTTTTTAGACATATTCAGTCCAACTCTAGCTAATGGCAAATCATGAACATGAATATAGTGGAACGTCTCATTTTTGAGTATCTTATTTAGAAACTTAGTCCAAAATTGAAAATAAAAAGGGAACTTAAGACATCCTACGTGTGTCTTATGCATAAACTCAGAAATATTAATTCTGTTAATGATTATTTCTTTATAATTGTCTTTTAACGGCCTGTTTTGTTTTGTAAAACATGCAATAACGACCTGATAACCATTGTTTATCAAAGATTTAGCTTCCTTTTCTACACGTATATCGTGAGGAAATTCATGATCCAAAACCATTAAAATTTTTTTCATTAATGACAATCTGCATTTTTAAACCCTAAAATTCCATATCCATATAAGGTTGTCCAATTTGTAATCAATGGTTGTCCAAAACCAATATTTAGATACTCTTTATTTTGACTTAACAAATAATTACACAATTATATTAATAATAATAACCAGCCATTAATATTTTCCAAATATTTTCGGGTTCACGACTTTTGTTATTTTTTATAATCTTCTCTTTAATAAGTTTTTCTTCCGATGCATTTATCATCTCATCAAACATACTGGACTCAAACCATTTCTTTTGAGGTGGTTCGTAACCTACTTTGTCCTTTCTGTCCAAAACAATTACTGGTATTAAACCTCTCATAGATTCACGGATAAGCATTTTAGTTACCCCTCCCTTTATTTTGTATTGACTTGGCATTGAAAACATAAACTCTACAAGGTTATGATTTAGAAAAGGTAATCTTACCTCACGCGAAAATGCCATGGAGTTTCTGTCACAATATCGAAGTAAGTCTGGAAGTCCACTATTCAAGGTATTATATTTTAAATCTCTTGCTAAATCAAACATTACTTGATGTGGGTATGTCAGGGCATAATGGTTAGCAAAAAACTCAGTATTTAATAATGGGTTTTTCATAAAATACTTTACTAAGGAATAATTCTTTAATTTTAGGAAAGTGTCAGGATTTTTTGAAATCAATTTATCTAAAAAAGAATGATGATATTTAACACCTTTAAAAGCTTCGTGCATTTGCATTTCAAAAGCATATTTTGTCCTATCTTCACGAAACAATTGACCGTAATATTTTCTGTAATAATGTTCATATCCTCCACCAATCTCGTCTGCTCCCTGGCCATCTAAAAGTACAGTGACTTCGTGCTCCTTTGCCAGTTTCATGACTTCCCATTGTGCAAAAATACTAGCAGACCCAAATGGTTCCTCTTGGTGATAGCACATTTTTTCAAAATCATTCAAAAGTTTGTTCTCATCCGGCCATGTATAATAATCTTTGACTTTTGTGGCTTCCACTATTTGAGAAATATATTTGCCTTCATCTTTTTCAAAATTTGCAAATCTTGCTGAAAAAGTTTTTTGAATCTGACCTTCTTCTTTCAATCTATCGACTAAGACAACAATAGCTGAAGAATCCAAACCCCCAGACAAACTAGAACCCACAGGGACATCTGACCTTAGTCTTCTCTTAATGGACTGAGAAAATAATTCTAAAAATTGCTCTTTTGCATCATCAAAAGTAATATTGCTCTTTACGGATAAATCTATATCCCAATAGCATTTTTTTTCTAAATTTCCTTTTAAATCTATAGTCAAATAATGAGCTGACTCTAATGAAAATATCTCATTATAGAAAGTATGACCTGGATGATTAGGATTGCTAACTATATCATAATTGAGATAATAAAAAAGGTGATTCCGATTCACTGTTTTTGGTACACTTACTGCCCACAGGGCTTTCATTTCAGATGCAAAAACAAATCGGTCTCTACTTCTATAAAAATAGAAAGGCTTTTCGCCAAATCGGTCTCTGGCACAAAATAGCTTTTGCTCCATATCATCCCATATTGCAAAAGCAAACATACCATCCAAGTCTTGAAGGCAATTCTCTTTCTTCTCAGCATACAATGCCAGGAGTACTTCTGTGTCTGACTGGCTTTTAAAGATCTTTCCTTTACTTATAAGTTGATCTCTAAGTTCAATATAGTTGTAGATCTCACCATTAAAGACAATAGTAAATCGCTCATTTGCATAATGCATAGGCTGAGCTCCTGAAGGACTTAAATCAATAATCGCTAATCGCCTGTGGCCTAACCCAATTTGTTTACTGTTATGAAGCCAGATACCATCTCCGTCCGGACCACGATGCTGAATTGCATCAGTCATTTTTCTGACCTCCACCTCAGATGTTGGATGATTAAAAGATATTATGCCTGCAATACCACACATAAATTATAATTTACGATAAATCACATTTAAAAATCTCAAGAAGAATGATAAAGGCCTTCAAACTAACTCCCTAGTCAACTTATATTTGGTTAGCAAAAACAAAACTTTATAGATTAAAACATACTAATAACTAACTTCTATATATTTTAAGTAAATCCTTAACTAGCACTTTTACATCATGGAATTTTTCGACATAATTCCTACTTTGAATTCCGATTTCGTGCCTTAGTTCAGAATTACAAATTAATTCTATTATTTTTTCTTCTAACGTATCAGGATTGACATTTACAATTGGACAGTCTCTTGGCAAACCATTGTCATACACTTCATCCATTATGTAACATAAGGTTGGTTTTCAATTGGCCATTGCTTCTAACGCTGCCATTCCGAAAGAGCCACATATTATTTGATCAATAAATATATCACATTTTTTCATAATGTCAAGAACTTCTGTTCTTGGTTTATTATGTAACATGATAAAATCGAATTCAAACCGCATTTTTAATTTATCAATAATAGATGCAATAATTTGACTACCTTTTGCAATTGGTGCGGAAGGTGAATGAACGATTAAGGGCTTATTATTGAGTTTACTTGGAAATTTGGGAACAAAATCTCGTACATTAATTCTGTTATTAAAGCTAAAAATTTCAGGCAACAAATTATTATCTACATAAAGTTTCATTTCAGGATTCGCCAAAACTTTTGCTCCAATCTCAGAGAATTTTAATTGAACTATTTTTTTATTATTCCCTGACTCTTGTAATTTATACTCGTATCCTTCGTGAAACACTTTTGTATAATATGGATTTAAATTTAAAAGTAAATCAGGATTTCTTATTTCACTTCCAACAAATTCAATGAAGACTTTCTTATTTGAATTAACTATCCACTTTAAGTCCCTATATGATTTTAATCCAGGACATCCGACATAATGTAGGATGTCTGCCCAATCAATAAATTCTTTTAATTTCCTTCTGTATTGAATTTTTGTTTTTATTAACTTAATCGGATTTTTCCATGAATAAGTTCTGGGGAAATAATAAGTATTCTCATTTTTAGTTAAGTATATATGGTCCTGAAAAGTAAAGCATTTAGCTTCAACTCCATCAATTTGATTCATAGCTTGGGCAGTTATGGCTTGCATTGAAGCAACATTCACGGGTAGAAATAAAATTTTCATTTTTATCTTAATTTACGGGCAGGATTTCCTACCCAAGTCTCATTATCCGGAATGTTTTTTGTTACAATAGCACCCATACCTACAATTACATTATTCCCAATCATTAAACCATCTCGAAGTGACGAAGAAGGAGCTATCCAAGTATTAGCTCCGATTTTAGTGCTACCGCCTATCATTGAGTTAGCAATAATCATTGAATTTTCTCCAATTTCAACATTATGAGCGATATGAATTAAGTTATCTATTTTTACAAACTTCCTAATTATTGTATCCCCAATTGTCCCTCTATCTATGGTATTATTAGCACCAATTTCAACGAAATCCTCAATAATAACTCCTCCTATGTGAGGAAATTTTTCCCATTGATTCTGCTCATTTTTTTGATAACCAAAACCCTCTGACCCAATTGTTGTATTTGCTTGTATTGTGACATTTTCACCAATAACCACATTGTCATAAATATAACAATTCCCATGTATTTCTGTATTATCTCTTATTATACATTTCCCTATATAAGTATTTGGTCCAATAGAAACATTTGCACCTATATTTGCTTGAGGATTTATAACGGCCGTATTGTGAATATGTACTATTTTAGTCTCTATAAATAGTGCTTTCACGATTCTTAAAAATGCTAGCCTTGGATTTTCTACAAGAATGTAGTTTTTATCTTTTGGCACTAGACTGAAATCAACAGAAATATCACAAATAATAAAATTTGACATTGATGTTTTGATGATCTCTTCTTTATTAAGTTTTTGAGGGGAAACCCAAACTAAACTTTCAGAATTTGCTTCATGAATCGGTTTGACATTTGTAAAATAACTTTTTCCATTACCACATTTCAGTTTTAAAACAGAAACAATTTCCTTTATCGTTTCTAAAGTGTAGTGTTGTTTCATCACCAGTCTACATTTTTATAATTAAATGAAACTAAAAGATTTTCATAATTATTTAGATTGTTGATAGCTCTTCCATTACAACATCTTTGCACCTTTTCCCATGGACTCATAATATCCTCCGTCCACCACTCAGGATGAGTAAGCAAATGTAAATGTTTCGAATCCGATGTTATTATAACATCCATCATTCGTTTATAGCGCCAATATCCGTTACTGTCTGAACAATATTCCATTTCTTTAATAAAAAAATCTGAATATACATTAATAAGATTTGCATAAGATTCTTTTTTGCAACTCAATGTAAACGGATTTGTATTATGGAAAGAAAATGTCTTGATTTTTGAATTAAAAATCTGTTCCAAAAGCTGTTTTTCAAACATTAACTTTTTTTCAATATCTACTTCATTAATCACATTATGATATTTTACATCAAAATGAACCCCAATTTCATGTCCTAGAAGGAGTATTTGCTTTATAATATGAGTAATTGAATATTCCAACACATTATAAAATTCACTATTTAAATGTATGAAAAAAGTTGATTTTACTCCTTGATTAGCTTCTATCTGTGCTAATCTTAATGCCCTATGTGGTGAAAAATCAATATCATGCCTCCAAAATACACATTTTTCATTCTTATCAAAATCATGATAAAAAGAAAATTTGTATTTTTTCTTGGTTTCTTTTATTGTAACTACTCAGGTATAAAAGCATAAAAATAAAGTTGTAAAAATACAAAAAGAGTTATAACTTTGTACGACCAACCTTAAAGTATTGATATAGAACTTGATTTAAAATCAAGAAAATATCGAAAATTTATCTTCCATATTAGTTTTAGTTGAGCAGCTTCGCCAAGAATTGGTCGAGGTAAAAGAAGAATTACGTCTTACCAAAGAAGAATTACGTCTTACCAAAGAAGATAACGAAAAATTAAAGGCAAGGATAATAGAATTGAGTCATAAAAAGAATAGCTCAAACAGTTCACTTCCTCCTCAACGGATATACAAAGAACAACAAAAAGTCTCAGACAAAAAAGTGGCAAGAAAACAGGAGGCCAAACTGGTCACGAAGGAACTACATTAGAATTTCACTCTGAACCCGAGGTAATTGATCACATTGACCAGACGTGTCCAGTATGCGGAACAATTTATATCGATGTTCCAACATTGAAAGAAAGGCGACAAAGTCTTAGACATACCGCCCATTGCCATACAAACATATGAGCATAGGGTGTACGAAAGACGTTGTAGTTGTGGAGCTTGTTGTGTCAGTTCTTTTCCTGACCATGTAAAGAGTCCGATAAGTTATGGTCGAAACATTGAGACATTATGTGGATACTTTTCAGCCAGACAGTATGTGAGCGTATCCAGAATACGAGAGATGTTTGCAGACGTATTCAATCTAAACATCAGCGAAGGAACAATTGTCAATAAAATAAAGTCTTTGGCACAAAGATGTATGCCACAGTATGAAGAAATACAAAAGAGGTACAACAAAGTAGCTGTGTGGGAACAGATGAAACAGGAGGCAAGGTAAACGGTAAGTTGCGATGGTTGTGGGCATGGCAAACAAGATTAGTCACCTTTATAGTAGTTTCATCAAATAGAGGCTTTGAAACTATTGAGAAGTACTTTGGCGAAGGATTTGTTAATACTATATTGGTCCATGATTGCTGGAAGGCACACTTCATCATAGGGGCAAAAGGACGTCAGATATGCCTAAGCCATATACTTAGAGAATTACAATACTTTATTGAAAAGAGAAATAAATGGGCTTACGAGTTGACTAAATTAATATGGAAAGCCTTGGCTCTAAAAAAATAATGCTTACAAATGCTGAAGCCAACTATGAAACACAAATCAACCAAATTGAAAAAACACTAAACCACATACTGAATAAAGAGATACATTCCAAAGATAAAAAACTACATACTTTACAAAAAAGACTAAACAAACACCAACAATATCTACTTACTTTTCTAAAAGTAATGGAAGTACCACCAGACAACAACTTTAGCGAACAAGCCATCAGAAACGTAAAGGTAAAACTCAAGGTTAGCGGTCAGTTTAGGTCAGACCAAGGTGCTTCATATTATGCAGTCCTAAGATCAGTTATTGATACTGCTATAAAAAGAAATCTAAACGTTCTCCAAGTATTAGCTAATGCTTAACTTTGTACCTGAGTAGTTACCTTTTATTAAATCTATATAGTGATTAATAGTAAAATCAGAAAAATTATAGTATATAGAGTTCTCTGTTTTTTTCATGTTTTAATCTTATTAGTTTATTATAGTGGACAGAAAATATTCTGCGAAAAATTTGAATCATAATATATTGTAAATTAAATAATTATGATTGTAAATTTTCGCAATCAATTTTCTGTTTGGTATATTCTATCAACTCATTATTTTTTTAGTACAACTCTTGCTGGATTCCCGGTTAGTATTAAATTTTCTAAAATAACATCTTTAACAACGTTTGAACCAATACCAATAAGTGTTTTGGAAGCTATTGTAACACCATTTTTTATATTTGATCCAGCACCGATATAGCAAGATGAATTAACTATAACATTTCCTGCTATTAATACATTCCCACAAATGATACTCCCCTTTCCAATATAAGAATCATGGTGAATGGTTGTATTAGGTAATATCATAACATCATCTTCAATAATCACATCTGGAGATATAACAACATTTTGCATTATGAGAAGATTAGTGCCTAGTTTTACACTTTTAGATAGCTGGGCTGAGGGATGAATAATGTTAACAGATTGAAACGAATAGCTTTCTTTAAACTCCTTTATGACTTGCTCTCTTTTCAAAAAGCTCGTTGGACTGCCATGTACCAAGGAGATGTTTTTATTGGGTCCTAAATCTAGTTTTGAGATAATAGGGATCCCACAATAGGATTTACCAATATAGTTCTCATCATCACTAATAAAAGCGTCACAATACTGATTTTCATTGAAACAATCCAAGGCTTCTTTTCCAGTTCCACTGTATGGAAATATACAAATTGGTTGCTTCACAGTTATATTAAATTTGATTTTGGAAATATTCAGCGGTTTTTAAAATTCCTTCATCTAAATCAACTTTTGATTTAAAACCGAGTATTTGCCATGTTTTTTCAACACTTGGAATCCGAATGGCTATATCAGCAGAGAGAGGCGGTTCAAAAATAATTTTTGAATCTGATTTTAACACCCTGCAAACGGTTTGAGCCAAACCTAATATGGTAATCACTGCACGTGCATTACCCAAATTGAAGCTTTCCCCAATTGCTTTAGGGTCTTCAATACAGCGAATCAAACAATCTACAAAGTCATCTACATAACACCAAGCACGAATTTGATTGCCATCTCCATCTATTTTAATATCTTGATTTTGAAGTGCTCGTTTTATAAATATCTGCATAGCTCCCTCCCCCGTTTGACCAGGACCATACACATTAAAAGGTCGTACAGTTACTACGGGTAGTTTGTATTGACTATAATAGGCATGAGCCAAATGCTCTCCTGCAAGCTTACTTACAGCGTAGGTCCACCGTGCTTCACCAGCAGAGCCAGCCACTGTTGCGTCTGATTCAGAAGAACGAAATGCCATTGAGCCAAAAACTTCTGAAGTCGAAAAATCTACAAACCTGTCCTTAACATTATTAATCCTTGCCGCTTCTAATGCATTTGATGTACCGATCATATTTACACGCATTGTATGGACAGGATTCTTAATAACAGTATCAATACCTGCTATCCCTGCTGCGTGAATCACCACGTCTACCCCGGCCATACTTGTTTTGAGTAATTCAAAATCAAGAACATCTCCTTTTATAATCATGATGTTTGGATGATTTGCTATCGAACTACCTGTTAGTGTATCGCGGTGAAAATTATCGTAAACAACTATTTTATTATTCTCTACATAGTGTTTAATAAGGGTGTTGGCTATAAAACCAGCACCACCTGTAATAAATATTTTTTTGTTATAGATCATTTATTTTGAATTGATTAACTGTATGTATTATTCTATGAATTTGTTCTGCAGTTAGTTTTTCATATATTGGCAAAGCCAAACCTTGTGTAAATGCTTTGTACGCGTTTGGAAACTCTACTTCGCTATCGCAAATGTATTTATTTTTGAAGAAAGTTTGGGCTGGCATGCATTGGGCACCATAATTAACCCCAATGCCCTTGTCTTTAAAATATTTAATCGCATCCGCTTGATTTACTGCTTTATGAAGCAAAACATGAAAGGTTTGCCACGCATGGAATTTATTATTTCTGAAAGATGGCAACAAAACCAAAGGATTGGATATTTCTGCCATATATTTACGAGCAATTTCTTGCTTTTTTTCGATAATTGACTCGATTCTTTTCAACTGGTTACTCAATAAGGCAGCTTGAAAATCTGTCATACGATAATTAAAGCCCGCATAAATAAAGTCCATTTTACTTTCCTTGTTTTCCGAATCTATACCATGATTTCGCAATGCTCGCAATTTTGCTGCCAATACTGCATCGTTAGTAACTATTGCTCCACCTTCTCCTGATGTAATGGCTTTTCGCGGGTGAAAAGAAAAAGAACCGGCTATGCCTATGGTGCCAGCATATTTTTGATGCTCTTTAGCTCCTAAAGCACAAGCAGCATCCTCAATTAGAAAAAGTCCATGAGTATCACAAATAGATTTGATTTCGTGCATATCTGCAGCAAGGCCAAACTCATGAACTATCATTACAGCTTTGGTTGCAGGGCTTATTTTTCCTTTAATAAGGTTTTTATCAATATTAAAAGAATCACTTTCTATATCGACAAAAATAGGCTTGGCTCCAACTAATTCAATTACATTGGCTGTTGCCATATATGAAAAAGCAGGAATTATTACCTCATCTCCAGGCCCAATGCCCAAGGCTATTAAAATTAAGTGTAATGTAGCAGTCCCATTACTTACCATTATTGAGTGCTGAATACCAAGGTAGGTGGATAGTTGATGTTCCAGCTTCTCAACTTCTAAGCCCTGAACTAACATCCCAGAACGTAAAACCCTAATTACATTGGATATATCTTCTTCCTGAATATCTGGAGATGCTAGATGGATAAAATTATCATTTTTATTTTTTGTCACTTTTATTCAATTAATAAAATGAAGGGGCAAGTCAGTCTTAATGTATTTACTTTTTTAAAATTTAGCCCATATTTTTATTGATCTATTCAAATGGATGCTTCACCAACTCCAACTTACAAAACGGATGATAATCCCCAACTAACCCAAACGGTGCTTTAGTCCGTATATCATGTACGATCTCGATAGCTTGTCTGGAAGCATCAACCCTGTACCCTCCACCATTTAGGATATCCCGATAGGTATCTGTATGCAACTCCGTAAAGCCATCGCTAAACTCGATTTGTTCTCCTTCTACCTCCATGCTTCTGAATGTACGCTTACCAGTGGCACGAACACCATCTGGTATTGTATCGTAATTGATACTCAAAAACCATCTCACTCTTGCCCTCTCAAATTCAAGATATCCGGCTGCCCGGTCATGCGTGTGGATATGTACGACATTGTCCTTTACTTTTCCAAATACCCACCCTAACATATCAAAAAAATGTACTCCAATATTTGTAGCAATTCCGCCAGACTTGGCCACGTCACCTTCCAGGAAGTATAATACCAGTTGCCCCGTGATGTCTGATATGTCAGGTCAAATTCGAAAACCTTATCTTTTGGTGCAGCATCTACTTTTTTCTTCAGATCTATGATCGCGTTGTGCAATCTCAGCTGCAAAACTGTATAGATATTTTTACCTGTTTCTTTTTCCAGCTCCTGAAGCGCATCTATGTTCCAGGGGTTGAGTACGATCGGTTTTTCGCAAATCACATCAGCACCACTCCGCAAACCAAATCTCATGTGCGCATCATGAAGATAGTTTGGACTACAGATACTGACATAATCTACGGCTTCTCCCCTCCTTCTTAGTTTATCTACATGTCTGTCAAAACGCTCAAACTCTGTAAAAAATGCCGCATTAGGAAAATAACTGTCTATAATACCTACAGAGTCATTAGGGTCATATGCCGCTATTAGCTCATTTTTTGTATCTTTTATGGCCTTCATATGCCTTGGAGCAATATATCCTGCTGCCCCTATTAGTGCAAATTGTTTTGTCATTTTATATTATAATCGAGAAAAAAACCAAATAAAAATAAAGAAAATCAAACCACTTCAACTTTAGAATTCCATTTTATAAATCCTTTATACAGCGCAAAACCTAATAACAGGAGGATCAAAGCCGAGCATACAAGGCTTATTTTTTCTCCTGTGATGTATGATTGCGGTTTGAATTCAAAGGTTATGTTGTGTTTTCCGGCCGGAACTTTCATGCCGCGGAGGATGTAGTTGGCTCTGATATGCTCTACAGGTTTGCCATCGACATAAGCTTGCCATCCAAGGTCAGGACCATACCAAACTTCAGAAAAGACAGCAAACTGATCACTTTGTGTATCGGATTCATACTCCAGTTTATTTGGTGAGTATGTTTTCATTTGGATGGTTCCGTTTTTCTGGGGAACCATTCCGGATATGTAGTCTTTAAATTCCGTGTGGATAAAAGTCTGAGCTGAAGGATCAAAATTTTTCAATGAATCAATTTCAGCATTGGCATCAGACACAAGCTGGATTTTATCCACAAACCATGCATTGCCTGCAGCATCCTGATTTTGCTGGGCTACCGCCAGCCCATCCTGCCCTGCTGAGATAAAATACTTTGTATTCAGCATATTCAAAACCGCCATATTGTTTTGAGAGATATGTCTATCGATTATATCCTGATACCTTTGGAGTTTGGCAGCATGATATCCGCCTATGGTCTTATGAAAGTAGGATGAAGACGATGAATTGAAGGTGTTGATACTAACATCCAGAACTCTGTAACTTAAACTTTTGTCCTGCATGATTTGTAAATCCACTGGTCTTGGCTCAAATTGTTGGTTGTACGTGGATTTGTTTACAAAATCCTTTTTATCCAGATATCCTTTATCAATCTGATACAAATCCACCAATCCTAACACAGAAATGATAGCTATCAAGATTCCAGAAGTGAGCTTTTCTTTGATATACAACCACAAAGTACCGGCTGCCAACAAAATAAAAATCAAACTTCTGAAGGCTGAGCCGCTTGACATTTCTTCTCTCTGCGTTTTCAGTTGTTCAATGATTTGAGCATATTGTTCATCCCCGGGACTGCTATATTCAAAAAATGAACTGTTGGCTGCCCAAAGCAACAAAGATATACCACCCAGAATACCGGTTGCAATATATAATGGTTTAAGGTACTGAGACTTATCAGATGATTTTAATATTTCTGAAATAGCCAATACACCCAATAATGGAATAAATATGGCTGTAATGCTAAGTATGGAACTAGGTGCTCTGAATTTATTATACAATGGCATAAATTCAAAAAGAAAACTATTAAGGACAGCGAAGTTTTTTCCCAATGAAAGCAGCATAGTAATCACCACCACAATCAACAACCACCATTTTTCCGGCCCTTTGATTACGAACAATCCCAAGATAAATAAAAAAACTGCCACAACACCAAAGTAGGTTGGTCCACTGGTGAAAGGCAACGAACCAAAATAGGTTGGAAACTGAAATGGCTGGCGTTGACCTACGGCCTTGGCCAAATAGGATTTATTATCTAACCATTCTCCACTTCCTCCTCCGACAATTTTTGGAATAAAAGTTGCTATCAGGTCACCGTAACCATTGCTCCACTGCATGGCGTATTCCCATTCCAATCCTCCTTGTGAGTTGGCCTGATTATTTGTAACCTCTGTTTCAGCTTTTAATACCTGACCACCTCTCATAGTGCTTTTGGTATATTCATAAGCAGTCCACATTCGTGAAGCAGAAGCACCTACGGCTAGCACACCTATAGCCCCAAGAATGGCTAAAGATGTAATAAATCCTAAAATCTTTTTCTCCTGTACACTTTTGATAAATTCAATCAGTACAAGAATGCCTAAACATAGTCCCAGATAATATGTCATCTGTGGGTGATTGGCCAATATATTCATACCAAAACCTAGCCCAAAAACCGCACTACCTGCAATATAATACCTTTTAAATACGAGCAATACACCGGAAACTACCAACGGGCTGGTCATAATAGTCATTATTTTGGTATTATGACCTGCTTCATAAAGGATATAGTGGTTGGTACTAAAACCAAAAAGCAAAGCACCTAAAAGGCTAAGCCATGGATTTATACCCAGGAGCATCAATAACAAATAAAAACCAAGCATACCCACAATAAAGAAACCTGTGGGCTGATTGAAAAAAAGTGAAGTCACCGGCTGTATATACTGTATGAGGTTAGATTTAGCAGACAAGGAGATCATTGTGGTAGGCATCCCGGAAAACATAGAATTGGTCCAGAATGCTTCTTCACCAGTTTTCTTTTTGTACTCATTGGCCTCTCTTGCTGCACCGTCATATGAAACTATATCTCCTTGTCGCACCACCTTACCCTGAAACTGTGGTAGAAAATAACTTACACTTGCAGCAACGATGATCACCACAGGAATGATATAGGGTAATATTGATTTCAGATTTATCTTCATGGTAGCAAAATTGAATTATGTTTTAACTGATGACTTATATAAAAATCCTATATCTGTAAAATGTTGCAAATGTAGGTTATTTTGTATATAAAAAGTTATCAAATGATTAGATTTTTGAAATGGCTAAGTATATTTTTTGACTCTTTCAAACAAAATAGCTTAAATAAATTTTATTCACTTTTATTTAAAACCATTTTTTGCACCTGAGCATATGAATATATTGCACTTATTGCACCATCTTTCAGTTCATAAATCCTGTCGCACATTTCAAGAGTTGTAAACCTGTGAGCCACTATAATGATGGTTTTATCCAGTTTAGCCAGGTGATTGATGGTAGTAACGATGGCCTTTTCAGTCTCATGATCCAATGCAGATGTGGCCTCGTCAAAAAGTAAAATCTCTGCATCCTTGTACAACGCACGTGCTATACCAACTCTCTGTCTCTGACCTCCTGAAAGTTTGACTCCATTTTCACCCAAATAAATATCAATGCCTTCAGGGTGACTCTCTACTATTTCCGTCAACATCGCATCCGAGACTGCTTTTTTGAGTTTTATTTCATCAATTTCATTATCTGACTGCCCAAAGGCAATATTTTCTCTTAGTGTACCATTTCTGATGTAGACATTTTGTTGAACATATCCAATCATTTTTTGGAATGAAGCTTTATTATCTTCCCCAAGTTGAAGTGAATCCAGAAAAATTGATCCTTTATTTTCCTTTAAAAATCTAAGGAAAAGATGTAATATCGTGGTCTTGCCGGAACCGGATGACCCAATAAAACCTATAGTTTCCCCTTTATGTAAATGAAAGCTAATGTCTTTCAGGACCTCTACATCAGTGCCGGGGTAGGAAAACCCAATCCGATCAAAAACTATTTTTTCATTGAAATGCAAAGAATCAACAGTCTTGTAATGTTTTAACCTTCTTTTATTCAAAACCTTTAGCTCATCAATTACATAACTCACATTTTTTATTGCAAGTGCACTACCCATAATCCTGTTTATAGCAGGCAACATTCGGTAAGCTGCCAGGGCGAATACACTCATCAGTACTAAAATCTCGCTTGAATTTTCTCTGAAAAAATAAGCATATGCCAGCAAAACCATCAAGCCCAAACCGAGTACTATATCATTGAGTCTCTGATGGATTTTGGCAAATATCCCTTGCTGCAAAGCATCAATAGAGTTTAGTTTTTTAATTTGGTCGCTAAAATTTTCATAAAAAGATTGTTCTTTATTTGTCAGCACAACATCATTGTAAGCATTCATACTATCTATCAATACTGAAATAGCTTTGGGTGCGACTGTATTTCGTGCCTCACCCAGTGCCTTTGTTTTGTTTTTTGTCAACTGATATATGATAGCGAGTATTGGTAATGAAAAAATGATCAGAAAAACAATGGCTATCGGATTGTAAATGATTAGCGAAATAAAAATAAGCAATAAAACTACAATCTCCGTTGACATCAGCAATGTCTCCATCAGGTAAGAAGAAGCAAAATAATATGGGACAATGATAACATCATAATTTTTCTTTCCAGTATCCTGATCCGATATATAAAGATATCCCTGATCATAATAATGCTGAAACATCTTCTGACTCAATCTCAAAGAAATATTGAAAGAAAATCTGGATTGAATATATAGAATGATGAGACTGATGAAATTTTTAAAAAGAAAAAATATAAAAATAGAAATTGACAATATCAATAAAAAAGTGATCATATCACTTCCGCCTGTGAGATTATATAAAAATTCCAAATACCATTTTTCTTTAATAGAGTTAGTATCCATGATCACTTGCATAAGAATTGCCATTCCTCCTAATCCTGCAATATCAACAAAGGCATTTATCAGCATTAGCCCAAACATATATGTACTTCTCTTCTTTTGGTCATCATCCAAAATGTCTCTTATATTTTTCAGAGCGTTGAAGTATGGATTGTTGAGTATGTTCATGCAGTGTGTGTATTCCCGAATATTTTTAAAACTAAATATATTTGATATGCTATTACTTCAGTACCTTCAAAAGATATTCTCCATAGCCGCTTTTTACAAGCGGACCAGCTAGTTTGGACAACTGGTCTGAATCTATAAATTTCATACGCCACGCCACTTCTTCAATACAGCCGATCTTATATCCCTGTCTTTTTTCAATGACACGCACAAATTCTGATGCATCATGTAGTGAGTCAAAAGTGCCTGTGTCTAACCATGCGGTGCCGCGGTCCATAATCCCGACTGAGAGTAGGCCTTTCTCAAGATAATGCTGATTAACGGTAGTTATTTCATATTCACCTCTGGAAGATGGTTTGATATTTTTTGCAATATCCACGACCTTATTGTCATAATAATATAAACCGGGAACTGCATAATCTGATTTTGGTTCTTTGGGTTTTTCTTCTATGGAAAGTGCTTTTTTGTTTTCATCAAATTCTACAACACCATATCTCTCAGGGTCATTTACCGGATAAGCAAATACCTTTGCTCCGGATGTGATAGAGGCACTTTGCTGCAGCAATTTTGAAAGCCCTGAACCATAAAATATATTGTCCCCGAGTACTAAACACGAAGTATCATTTCCTATAAAATCTGCTCCTATTACAAATGCCTGTGCCAAGCCATTGGGTACTTCCTGAACTGCATACTCAAAGTTGCATCCCAGTTCAGCTCCATCGCCCAACAATCGGATGAAGCCCGGCTGGTCTTCAGGGGTCGTGATGATCAATATGTCACGGATACCTGAAAGCATAAGGATAGACATCGGATAATAGATCATAGGCTTATCGTAAATAGGCATGAGTTGCTTACTTATAGCCTTAGTTATGGGATAAAGCCTGGTGCCGGAGCCGCCGGCGAGGATGATACCTTTCATTTTATTTGTTGATTTGGTAAAATTGCTGATTTGATCATTTATTGATTTGAAATAATTGCTTATGTATTATTTTCCTTTTAAATATTCTATATCTGACTTATCCTTTGATCTGCCTACAGATATCTTATTTTGGATTAGTTGATTAATATGAATTACATTTATGCTTAAAGAATCATCAATTTTGAATCTGATAGCATTGTTTATTGCTTCAAAAATTGAGACGCCCTTTAATTTAGTTATAATATCTATTGCCATCGGCGGGCGACCATACTCAAATACATCAAAATTTTCAGTATCTAAAAACCTTTCTAAACTCATACCAAAAAGTGGCATGCCAAACTTAATAAATGCCCTTGTTATTTTTTTGTAGTTTTCTTCCGTAGGATTGACAAATAAATCCATATCTCCTGTAGTTCTATTATATCCATGAATAATAACTGAGTAACCACCTACCAACACATATTCAACTCTGCAATCTTCAAAGGCTTTCAGAAATTCCTGAAAATCACTGTTAAAAATATTACTCATCAGAAAATTTTCTGATACGAAAAGTTGTTCGGTCTATTTTATGTTCAGAAGAATATGGTAAATTATAACTCGAACAGGTCAAATACCAGGACGCACACAATCTTTCATACACTGTTTTAGTAAGCCAATATTCAACGTTTTGTCCTTTTTCGTCAAAATCAACTATTCGGAATGAGGTCCTGTCAAACTTTAAAAGTTCAGCCATTTTTACAACTTTATAGTTTAACCAAATTTAAACCATTCAACCGATATTTCTCTCCACTTTCCGGGCAGGTCGCTATATCGTTATCATCAAATGTCAATCTTTGACCAAACTCACTCATCCACCCCATTTGCCTGGCAGGGTTTCCTACTACCAGGGCATAATCAGGTACATGCTTAGTCACCACTGCACCTGCTCCTATAAAAGCATATTTGCCGATGTCATGACCACATACAATGGTAGCATTGGCCCCGATAGATGCACCTTTGCCTACATGGGTTTTTAGATATTCACTTTTGCGGTTGACCGCGCTGCGTGGATTGATCACATTGGTAAACACACACGAAGGACCCAGAAAAACATCATCATCGCACGTAACACCGGTATATATGGATACATTATTTTGTACCTTGACATTATCTCCCAATACAACTTCGGGAGAGATGACTACATTTTGGCCAATATTACAATTTTTACCCAAAGTACAATTAGGCATAATGTGGCTAAAATGCCATATTTTAGTACCTTCTCCTATGGTACATCCTTCATCAATATAAGAAGATTCGTGTGCAAAATAATTTTTCAAATCAGATATCTTTTTGAGAAAAACTAACAATAATTAAGCCATGGCATCCACCACAATCTTTCGGGCAATAAAAAACCCTGCAGCAAGCAAACATCCCAACAAACCACCTTTGATCAGTTCTATCAGCAAAGACATAGCATTTGGCTCAAGCGGTGGCAGTGGTTCATCTATGATGCTGATATCTGGAGTCCCTGATGCAAGTGAAAAATCCGCTGATTCTCTGTTTTTGGTAGCTTCCGCATACATGGTTTTCAGTTTTAGGATCTCAGTTTCAAGCAAACGCTTTTGAGTCAATAAATTCGGGTCTGTAAGATTTCTGTAAGAGTCATTGAATCTCGAAAGCTGAAACTCCTTGCTTCGCAATAATGCAAATATGGAGTCAGTTTTAGCTTCCACAAATTCAAAGGTATTTTGATTGCCTTTGGTGCTACTTTCAGTGTAATATTGCTTCAATTCAGTATAAACAAGGTTTGCAAATATGATGGAAAGCTCCTCGTCCACTGTAGTCGATGTAATGGTAAGAATCCCTGTATCTTCATTAAATCCATTGCTAAAAATGGGGTTTTTGACATTTTTGCCACCTACTACCTTTCCGTACAGCATTTTTAGTGCTGCCAGATCATCACCTTTGAAAGTGGAGATGTCACTTGATTTGAATTTAAATCCAGTCCAGTCCTTTTTCTTATTGGTCCACTCTTTGTCCAGATGGTACAATGTGATCAAATGATTGGCAATAAGGTCTTTTTTGCCTTGAAAAGTATCAAGTGGCACTTCTGTAAATAACACTTTTTGTATGATATTTCTGGATCTGGATAACTCTACGATTCTATCCAAATTGACTTTGCCACCTTTACCCAATCCAAAAGATCCCAAGATCCCACCTAATGCACCACCTCCTCCACTACCATCATTGAGAAGATAGGTCAACTGAGCAGTATAAGTCACTTCAGCTTTTTTGGCTTTGTACCCAAAGTAGGCCATCACAGGGATAGTCAGTGCTATAATCCACCATTTTTTTGCCCACAGCTCCCTCCAGAATTCCAAAAGCTTTTCTATGAGCTCTTTGAGTGTGATCTCATCGTCCTGATAAGTCATCGAATTTGTATTATTTTCCTGATTCACTTATATTTTACTTAAATATTTGTTCAACATCCAAAGAAAAACCATCTATAGCTTTGCTGAAAATCGTATCTCCACTGTAGTATGGCGCACTTCCAATATACTTTTCCTTATGTAACATATACATGATAATAAACTCATGCTCAGGATCTACAATCCAGTATTCCGGAATTCCTGCCTCCTGATAAATTTCAAATTTATCTTTCATTTCCCGGCGTGAATTGCCCGGAGACAATATTTCAATAACTAAATCCGGTGAACCAGCACATCCTTTTTCATCCAACATATCAGGATTACAAATAACACAAATATCGGGCTGCACTACAGTCATGATTTTACCATCCGGCAGTGATTTTGTTTTATTTCTGAATTTTCTGGAAATGTTTATGCCCTTTGAAACTGAAAGCCGGACATCAAAAGGCGCGGAAAACACATCGCAAGAAGAATTTGATAAAAAATTACCAATCCATCTATTCAATTTTCCTGAAATACGTTGATGCCTGGTATTTGGCGACGGCGACATTCTAAATATCCTACCCCTGAGCAATTCGACTCTCTCGTCCAACTGCCATTTCAGATAGTCAGCATAACTATATATGTCATTCATGTCTAATTGATTGATGTCCGTAATCATCATTTTACCAATATAAAAAATAAACTTCTCAACTTATAGTGGACAGAAAATATTCTGCGAAAAATTTAAATCATAATGTATTTCAAATAAAATAATTATGATTGTAAATTTTCGAAATCAATTTTCTGTCTGGTTTAAACGAATTATTCTCATATACAGTTCGTCAAAATAGAAATTTAGTTAGTATACATCTTTTCATAGTACTCCTGATAAGCCCCGGAAGTCACATGATCCAGCCACTCCTGATTATTAAGATACCAGTCTATGGTCTTAGCTATACCGGTTTCAAAAGTTTCCTCAGGCTTCCATCCCAACTCCTGCTCAATTTTGGAGGCATCAATAGCATATCTCAAATCATGACCTGCTCGATCGGTGACATAGGTGATGAGTTTCCGGCTTTCTCCATCCACTCTCCCCAATTTTTTGTCCATAGCATCACATAGATAATGAACGATTTCGATATTTTTCCACTCATTATGACCTCCTATATTGTAAGTTTCACCTGATACACCATTATGCAAAATAGTGTCAATAGCTCTGGCATGATCTTCTACATATAGCCAATCTCTCACATTTTCGCCTTTACCATATACCGGCAGTGGTTTCTTATGAATGATATTATGGAGCATTAACGGTATAAGTTTCTCAGGAAAGTGATTGGGCCCATAGTTATTGCTGCAATTGGAGATGACTACCGGCATATGATATGTATGAAAATAAGCCCTTACTAAATGGTCAGAAGAAGCTTTGGATGCAGAATAGGGAGAACGAGGGTCATATGGGGTATGCTCAGTAAACATTTCTGTCCCCATCTCCAAAGACCCATACACTTCGTCAGTACTGATATGATAAAATAATTTAGCATCGTAATTTCCTGCCCAATGTTTTTTAGCTACTTGCAGCAAATTGGCAGTACCTAAAATATTGGTTTTTAAAAATATCAAGGGATCTTTGATCGATCTGTCCACATGAGATTCAGCTGCAAGGTGGACGACGTGGGTGATATCATATTTTCTGAAAATATCACTGACCAACACTTCATCACCGATATCACCTCTGACAAAAGTATAGTTAGGCAAGTTTTCGACATCTCTAAGATTTTCGAGATTGCCGGCATAGGTCAGTGCGTCGAGATTAATGATTTTATAACCAGGATATTTATTTACTAGTAATCTGACTATGTGTGATCCGATGAAGCCGGCACCTCCTGTAATGAGGATATTCATATTCTATGGTTGATTTGCTTATTTGATAGAACTGCTGAATTGCATATTTGTTGATACCACAAAGGCTGCATATATTTGATGATCTGATTATTTGAGCACTTTGTTATAGCTTAATGGCTACGATTCAGTATATTCAAGCATGTAGCCCGCGCCATATTGCAAGTGAAAAAGTATTACGAAACAGGCTAGAAGCCTTATGATATCGCACCTTAGTGAGACACTAAGACAAATAAAATCAATAATGATCTTTACATGAAATGATGGTAATTTTTTCATCGTCAACTTTATATATCAGCCTATGTTCTTCATTGATGCGCCTAGACCAATATCCTTTTAAATGGTGTCTTAACGGTTCTGGTTTCCCAAGACCTTCAAAGGGAGATTTTCTGCAAAAATGTATTAATTCAATTATCTTTTTTAAAACTTTAAGATTATTTGTAGCCCAATATTCTAAATCATCAGCAGCATTTGGTTCATAAACTAGAACTCTTATATATCTTTAACTAATTCTTCATATTTAGTCAAATCAACATCAATCAACTCACCACCATCCTCTACCCTTCGTATGGCAGCTTCTATGTGTAAAGGCAGCTCTTCTATTGCTTCCACTTCTACATTAAGTCTGACTTTTTGTCCCTTAAAAGCAGCTCTTAGAGACTGGACAAATTTGTTGTCTATTTGACTGACGTGGTCGAATTGATAAGTTATGGTCATGATTTATACTTGATTTGAATAATTAAACTATTTTGATGGGGAAAAAGTTCCACACTTAAAATTAAGGCTGAGACTAAGGTTGAGATTATGGTAAAGGTTGATGAAGATATTTGAGATTAAGATTGTTTTGTCTGCTCTTCACGCTTCGTTATATCCGGTCTTATTTTTTATCCGTCTTTCCATCTTTCAACCATTTTAAAATGGTTCTGGCTTCCTCGAGCGTTGTTTTTTTTTGCTTTAGCTTTGAATATTTTCTGTTTTTCAGCCAAATCTTCAAATAGCTGACAGGGTTTTAATTTTTCTGTACTAATTTCAACCTATCTCCCTATACTATCATAATAAAATCCCAAATCCCTTGTCACTTGCACATCATAAATATTTCTACCATCAAAGATGACAGGAGCCCTCATGATTTGTTTCATCTTGTCAAAATCCGGTGTACGGAATTCGTTCCATTCGGTAACGATAGCCAATGCATCAACATCATGTATAGCATCGTATTCATTGGATGAAAATTCGATTTTATTACCAAATATTTGTTTGACATTGTCCATTGCTTCCGGATCGTAGGCTTTTACTTTGGCTCCTTTGTTGAGCAATCTGGATATGATGGTCAGTGCCGGTGCTTCTCTGATATCATCAGTATTTGGTTTAAATGCAAGGCCCCAGACACCAATGGTTTTCCCTGTCAGGTCGCCATTGAAATATTTCAGTATTTTGGAAGAAAGAATCTCCTTTTGTAACTCATTGACATGCATGACAGCTTTTAGTATCTTAAAATCGTATTCATTTTCTTGAGCCGTTTTGGCGAGTGCCTGTACGTCTTTTGGAAAACAAGATCCTCCATATCCTACACCCGGAAACAAAAATCTTTTGCCAATACGGCTATCAGAACCCATACCTTTACGCACCATGTCCACATCTGCACCTAATCGCTCGCAAAGATTGGCGATTTCATTCATAAAGGTGATGCGGGTAGCGAGATATGAATTGGCTGCATATTTTGTCATTTCTGCACTGCGCTCATCCATGAAGATGATAGGATTGCCCTGACGTACAAATGGTTCATAAAGGGCTGTCATAATTTTCTTAGCTTTATCTGATGACGTGCCTACCACTACCCGATCTGGTTTCATAAAGTCTTCCACAGCGACTCCTTCGCGAAGAAATTCGGGATTGGACACCACATCAAAGAGTGTATGATCCAATTTCTCACGTAAAACGGCTTCAACTCTTTCAGCTGTCCCTACCGGCACCGTACTTTTATCAACAATAACTTTGTAATCAGTGATGATTTCAGAAAGATCCTTCGCTACTTTCAATACAAAAGAAAGATCGGCTGACCCGTCTGCTCCCGGAGGTGTTGGTAGTGCCAGAAATATGATTTTAGCATCTTTGATACCATCTGCCAGATCAGTGGTAAAGTGAAGGCGGCCTGCCTTGGTATTGCGTTCAAAAAGTATCTCTAAACCTGGTTCGTAAATTGGTACATAACCATTTTTCATTTTTTCAACTTTGGTGGCGTCGATGTCCACACACGTCACATAATTTCCTGACTCGGCAAAACAAGTGCCCGATACGAGACCTACATATCCTGTCCCTACTACTGCTATTTTCATTTATTTATTGTATTTGTGGAGTTGTTATTTTTAAACTAGATGCTTGTGCTACAGTTACAATTATCAAAGTATAACTTATATTTAGCGTGGAAACTTTAACTAATTCTAGCTAAGTTCTATGGGGTTTCTTTTTTTAAAAATGATTTTTTCTTCTGCTTGCTTGAATTCAATATCAAATTCGTCAAAGACAACTTCTCTTCCTACTATCAATTCATTAAAACTACTATCCTGAAGCCAAGCTACTGGTGTTTGAATTTCATATTCATCAATTATAAAAGTTAATTTTCTTAATGCATATTTTAAAAGTCCACCACCAACACCACCTACTTCATTTAAAATTTCACCATCGGCAAGTTGCAATCCTAATAATTCTCCAGTTTGTTTTGCAATGCAACTTAAATCTGCACCTGAATCCACTAACATTGATTCAAAAATCTTATTGTCGCCAAAACTTAAACCAACAGAATAATCCGGTGACCATTCCTTTTTCCGAATTCCAAAAATCCTTACTGGCATAATCATTTTCATTTTATATGGCAATTCAGAAGGATGTACATATTTAACAACAAATTCATCTCTAGAAAATCCCTTTAATTCTAATTGGTTGATTAAAGCCTTTAGTGTTAATGCTACATCAATGATGCCATGTTTTGGAGAGAAGGCTACCCATTTTTCAACATGTTCATAAAATGCTGCCTTATTGGCATTTCTCCATGCATTGGCTTCCTTGGCATTCATAGATACTTCATTTTAAATTATTATAGAAAAATAAGGTATTTCTTAGAATTCTATATTCTTATAAACCTTTTCCATCGAAATCGAAATACCAATAGAAGATAATTTTACATCTCCCGTATCGCTAAAAGTAGTCTCTCTCCAAAGATGAGGTTCTTCCCTGAACCAAGTTTCTACTTCTTTGGTCTCTTGCCTGACCATTACATATTCCATAAAAGTAGGGATGTTTTTATAGGACATAAATTTATCATGTCTATCATACTTTTCAGTAGTAGGTGACAATACTTCTACTATGAGAATAGGGTTTAATAATATATCTTTTCTCCCATTCCAAAATTCAGGTTTCTGATAGACGATCAATGCATCGGGATATAATACTTGATTCAATTTTGGAATAAATACTTTTTGGTCACTAGAAATTACTTCAAAAGATAATTGATTAATTTCAAATGACTGACCAAAAGCAATGATAATATTTGCAGCTATTTTATTATGATTATAGGATGATCCGGGTATTTTTCTTATTTTTCCATTATAATATTCATGCTTTTCAGCCGATAAGGATTCCTTATCCAAGTATTTTTCGATACTAAGGTCACGACTTGATCTTCTGAATGGTTTTAAAATGGTCTCCATATGCAAGAATTTAAATTTAATTCAAAATTAATCCTTTTTGACTTCTTTTGCCAAAATTCCTCTGTGCTGTGTGTATAACATATTGCACAAATATTTAAATGGCCCGCTACCCTCATTCCCTAAAGAGCCTGTCAAGCTACGCTTGAGACGACCCGCGCCAATGCTTTCAATATTAGTGCTGGTCTCCCCTTCAGGGGTTGGGGGTAAGTATAGGCAAATGTAGCAAGATAATTTTTTTCACAAAAGTGCAATATGTTATACACACCTCTGTGCTTCCTTTATTGAACTTAGTTGGTATTTCTTTCTCTATGCGGTTATTTAAAAAACGCTTTGACTCTCTCACAAATAAACGTCAACTGATCTTCATCCATCTCCGTATGAATAGGCAATGAAATAACCTCTTTGCAAAGTGATTCTGTATTTTCCAGAAGTTCCAAACCATTGGATGATGCTTTAAAAGCTTCCTGTTTGTACAATGGTACGGGATAATAGATCATGTTTGGTATTTTTTGTTCATCCAGATAGGCTTTCAGAGCGTCACGTCTTCCATCTTTTACTTTTAATGTATATTGATGAAAAACATGTGTTGTGTATGAAGCTCTGAAGGGAGTTTCCAAGACATCAACATTTGCAAATGCGGTATCGTAATAATCTGCCACCTTAATTCTGGCATCACGGTAAGCATCCAAATGTGGCAACTTGGCGGACAATACAACCGCCTGAATGGAATCCAAACGACTATTACAACCTACCACATCATGATAATATCTTACCACCTGGCCATGATTAGCAATTTTATGAAGCAACGTACCCAATGCATCATCATTGGTCATAATGGCTCCACCATCACCATAACATCCAAGATTTTTGGAGGGATAAAAGGAGGTACACCCTATATGTCCTATAGTACCGGTTTTGACTTTACGACCATCACTAAAAGTATAATCAGCACCAATGGCCTGAGCATTGTCTTCTAGCACCCACAGTTTGTGGTGTTCTGCGATCTTCATGATAGCTTCCATTTCTGCAGACTGTCCATAAAGATGAACCGGTACTATGGCCTTTGTCTTAGATGTGATCGCTGAATTGATACCTTCAATATTGATATTAAAAGTATCTGGATCAACATCGACCATGACAGGTACAAGACCCAATAAAGCTATAACTTCTGCAGTTGCCACATAAGTAAAGGCAGGAACAATGACCTCATCACCCGGCTTGAGTCCTACTGCCATCATGGCTATTTGTAGTGCATCTGTTCCGTTGGCACATGGGATGACATGTTTTACATCCAAATAAGCCTCAAATTCCTTTTGGAATTTTTTAACTTGTGGCCCATTTATAAAAGCTGTAGTGTCCAGGACTTCTTGAATACCGCGATCCACTTCTTCTTTAATCTTTTGATATTGGGACTTTACGTCCACCATTTGTATATTCATTTTTAACCTTAATTTAATTGCTTATCTAACAATTCTTGTATCCGCTCTTTGACAAACTTATCACCTTGACAAATACGCAACCAAATTTATGCATGGCTACGCCGCTGATAAGTCGCAGGTACTTGATCAAAATATATAGTTCCTAACTATTATATACAACTGTAAATCAACCAATAAGCATTGCTTGTTTAACAGGTTTTAATATCTTTGGATCAATATTGATCCTAAATTGATAGGCTATCGATTTCAGTTCTATGAGAAAACTCTTTTTCCCTTCTTTTGCGATCAATCTTCCTTTTACGCCCGTAAGATGTCCGGATATGACCTCGACTTCATCACCTTCTTCGAATAAATCTGAATTTAATTCTTTGGCTTCGTCTACATATCCAGCAACTCTTTTCAGGAGTTCAATTTCGTGTTGAGGAATGGCTATTAAGTCCTTCCCTTGCTTCAAAAATTTGACCACATACTCAGTTTCAAGTGTAGGAACATATTGATCTTTTGTAATATGAACAAACACATAACAATTGATCATAGGAACCTCCAAATGCTTGATTTTCCTTGTATACCTTTTTGTTTTATTTATTATTGGCAGGTATGTAGCAATCTGCTTTTTATTTAAATGGTCTTGTACGTATTTTTCACATTTATACTTTGTATACACAGCAAACCATCTGAGCTCAATATCAGACAACTGATTTACAATACTATTCTTATCAACATTTCCCATTTTCATTTTCACCATTTCTTGTCAAGCCTCCCATAAAAGTAGTGAATTGCCATACTCCTTGTCCCAGTTATCATAAGAAAAATCATTCTCTGAAAGTACCTCATACTTTATGTTTCTGGTTATGTGGCTTTCTACTTTTTCTATAAGGTCCTTGAGATATTCCTGATTTAATTCACCAATAAACACTAATTCAATAATTTTATCATCCAGTCCCTGTGCAAATGCACCTGTGACATATACTCGTTTGACTTCACCCAATTTTTCAACAACCCTATCAATGATTTTATCAAAACCTATATATTTGAGCAGTATATTGTGCGTTTCCTTGTACAGTGGATGTTCAATATTAGCTCTGAAATATTTTTTATTTCCTTGTTGAAATGATGTCAGCATACCCGCCTTTTCAAATCTGTTGAGCTCAATCCTTATGGAATTGGTAGAATCACCAAATTCAGATTCCAGCCCTCTCAGATATGATGTGGCTTTGCTGTTGAGAAAAAACTTAAGAAGAAGTTTAATCCTTGTCTTAGATGATATTAACGTCTCAAGCATATTGAGTACAAAAATTACTCAAAGGTACAGATTTTTTCTGATGTTTAAAATGTTTTAAATAAAATTATATTTTGTTTTAATAATTTTGGGGAGCAAATCTGGAATTTATTCCTTAGAGACAATTTACCAACTCAAATAAGGAACATTGTAAGGATTTATGTTGTATCTTTGTTTATGATACTGCTCTGTCGCTTTAGTAAATCTAAAGAGGAAAGTCCGGACAACGTAGGGCACCACACCATCTAACGGATGGGAACATGCCAGGCATGGTACAGAAAGTGTCACAGAAAATAACCGCCCGGCTGTGCTGGGCAAGGGTGAAAATGTGAGGTAAAAGCTCACAGGTTCTTGCAGTAATGCAAGAATCGGATAAACCTTGTGGGTTGAAATGCCATGTATATCCTGGCCTTCTGCTGAAGAAGTCTGATTGGCACCGGTCAGAAGCCCTTTATGGGTAGTCAGGAGGGGTAGGCAGCTTAGATAAATGACAGAGGACACATTTTTTGTGTTACAGAATCCGGCTTACAGGTATCATTTTATTGGGAAGACCTTTTCAGATTCAATTGAATTGGTTTCCCTTTATTTTTCATTGATGCACTTAAAAACATAACCCGGAGGAATATTGACTGCTACAAAATAAGTTTGGACATTGCCGAAAATATTTTTATAAAGCCTTTTAATAGACCTTATATAATGCATCTGAATAAAAATACCCTCAGATTTTAATACCTTTTTGCATGAGTATAATATGGTCTTGGTAAGGTCATCCGGTAAAACTAAAAATGGAATAGCTGATATGATAATATCCGCATGGGTTATATTATTAAGTTTCAAATAGTATTCGATCTGCTCAGCGCTGTCGTTTATTACAATCACTCTGTCGTCTTTTATTTTATTGATCAAATCACAGAGCTCCGGATTTATTTCAAAAACCAAAAGCTTGGCTTTACCCGACATTTTCTCCATGATATATTGAGTAATCACCCCATCTCCCGCTCCTAGTTCGACAATATTCAGGTGATCCTCAGGTATAATAAAATGGGTCATTTTCCTGCACATTGCTTCACTGCTTCTGATGACCGTACCCATTTGCCTGAAGTTTTTTAGACTATGCCAAAGAAATCTGACCTTTTCCATTCTATTATCCTAAAAATATATGATAAGGACGCAATGTACAGATAAATTTTAAAATATCTCTCCCAAACAGATGTGTTCCAAATTTAACGGTCGAAATAATTTGTGCAATATTTATACTCAAATAAATTGGTTTGCGAAAAATTCATCTACTATTGTATTCATTTTGAGTATAATGGCGACAGAATTACTTGAAAAATAAATTCTCGTCGGTATAGATAGAAAGTTACATTTGATTCATCTTTGTGCCAAAATCGTAAATGGATGAAATTTCATTATTTAATCGTTATCTCAGTTATCAGTAGTTTCTGCACTCATGCTCAGTCTCCTTATATTCTTCGCGGCGACCAGGCCTATCACACATATGACAGAGCTGAGATCTTAAGACTATCTGATACTACCCTGATCAATGGTATCAACAATTATGATAGAAATCTGACAGTAGATTTCTTTAAAAACATATGGCAAAATGATGAACTTACAAAAAAAGACCGATATGATTTATTACATATTTTTTCCGATAATTTTGAATTTTTAGTTACGCAGGACTCCATCTTAATGCCCGATAGTCAAAACGAAGTCATTTTCAGAGAAGGTACAAATGAATCATTATCAAGTCATCAGCAAATAAATAAAAGTGTATTTGAGCAAAAGCCAATACTAAAGTATTTTTATAAAACTCCGGCAAATCTTCTGCAGCTGCATACACCATCTTTTGAGCTTATTTTGAATCCAGTCATGCAATTGTCATATCACCATCAGGTAAACAATGAAAATATTGTATTTCAAAATATAAGAGGGCTGGAAGCAAGAGCATACATTGATAAAAAGGTTTATTTTTATACACAATTATTGGAAACGCAAAGAAGTTTCCTTGATTATACAGAGTCTTGGATCAAAAAATATGGCACCATACCCGGACAGGGGTTTTGGAAAAATTACAATTCCGGTGTTATCTCCAATCTTAAAGGATACGACTATTTCAATGCCAGAGCTTATGTAGGTTTTAATCCTGTAAAAAGCATTAATATAGAGTTTGGTCATGGCAATCATTTTATTGGAAATGGTTACAGATCCCTTTTGTTATCAGATTTCAGCCATAATTATTTTTACCTTAAATTCAATACCAGAATTTGGAAATTTCATTATCAAAATATTTTTGCAGAAATGGCTCCTACATCTACCTTATTAAATCCTGGAGACAATTTATTACCTAAAAAATATACAGCTACACACTATCTGGCGTTTAAACCGAACAATAGATTTGAAGTAGGAATTTTTGAAACCGTGGTTTTTGCCAGAGAAAATCATTTTGAGTTCCAATATCTGAATCCTGTCATTTTATATAGGGCAGTCGAGCATTACTTAGATAGTCCTGACAATGTCATCCTTGGTCTTAATGCCAAATGGAATCCTTTGAAAGGCATTTCCATCTATGGTCAGTTTGTCATGGACGAATTTAAACTTTCTGAAGTCAAAAAACAATCCGGATGGTGGGCAAATAAATTTGGTGCTCAGATAGGATTGAAATATGTAAATGCACTTGGCATAGATCATCTTGATTTGCAGGTTGAATACAATGCGGTAAGGCCTTATACCTATGCACATAGAGATACCTTGATGTCTCTTTCTGATTACTCCGTAGCGAACTACAGTCATTCCAATCAGCCGCTGGCGCATCCTCTTGGAGCAAATTTCAGAGAGTTGCTTTGTATAGCCCGATATAAACCTTTCAATCGAATGTACATCCAAGCCAAAGCTTTGCTGACAACTTATGGAGCTGACAGATCTGGCGAAAACTGGGGTGGAAATATACTTGCACCACTGCAAACTATAGAGCAGGAATACGGTAATGTAATAGGTCAAGGTCTTAAAACCAAAGTAGCAGCACTAAATGTGGATGTCAGTTATGAACTTTTCCATAATTACTACATTGATTTACAAGGTATGTGGCGCAAAACTAAATCAGACATCACAACAGATCAACACTATATTGGTGGTGGATTTAGGGTAAACATAGCTAATATCCACTACGATTATTGATTTTATAGATATCATTTCTAAATAATCTTGGGTTTCCGTACCTTTGACCCACTTATGGCAAATTTAAAAAAAATAGCAGAAACCAGAGTTTTGGTTCTTGATGGAGCAATGGGCACCATGATCCAACGATACAAGCTTGAGGAATCTGATTATCGGGGTGAAAGATTCAGAAATCATCATTCAGACCTGAAGGGAAATAACGACCTATTATCTATCACGCGTCCCGACATCATTCTGGAAATCCATAAAGCGTATCTGGAGGCTGGAGCTGACATCATAGAGACCAACACTTTTAATGGTACCCGAATATCACAGTCAGACTATCATCTGGAAGAAGTCACTTATGAGATCAACTTTGAATCTGCAAAAATCGCCAAAAAAGCAGCCCTTGAATTTACTACCAAAAACCCGGATAAACCGAGATTTGTAGCGGGTGCTATGGGCCCAACCAATAAAACGGCTTCGATCTCTCCTGATGTCAACAACCCGGGTTACAGAGCGATCACATTCGACGAGCTTGTGACCAACTATTACGAACAAGCAAAAGGATTGATGGATGGAGGTACCGATATCCTGCTGGTAGAAACTGTATTTGATACTTTAAATTGTAAAGCAGCATTATTCGCTATTCAAAATCTAAAAGAAGAAAGAAACAGCAATATTCCTGTCATGGTATCCGGTACGATCACTGATGCTTCCGGCAGAACTCTAAGTGGTCAAACCGCAGATGCTTTTTATATATCTATAGCCCATGCTGATCTTTTTAGCGTAGGACTCAATTGTGCATTGGGAGCAAAAGAATTGCGCCCTCACCTTGAAGACTTAAGTGCGATTGCTGACTGTTTGGTCAGTGCCTATCCCAATGCTGGTCTTCCCAATGAATTAGGAGCCTATGATCAAAGTCCGGACGAAATGAAAGCATTTATCCAAGAGTTTGTGTCTTCAGGACTGGTCAATATCATAGGCGGATGTTGTGGCACTACACCTGATCATATCAGAGCTATGGCTGAAGCCGTACAAGGAATGCAACCCAGGTCCTTGTCACAGAGAAAAAAGCTGTCAGCCTATTCAGGCTTAGAACCATTGATCGTAAGAGACGACCTCAATTTTATCAATATAGGTGAAAGAACCAATGTCACAGGCTCCAGAAAATTTGCCAAACTTATAGCTGACAATAAATATAACGAAGCTCTGTCGGTGGCCTTGCAACAAGTAGAAAGTGGTGCTCAGATCATTGATGTCAATATGGATGAGGGGCTTTTGGATTCCAAAGAAGCGATGAAGACATTCCTAAATCTGGTGATGTCAGAACCTGATATCGCCAAAGTACCTGTGATGATAGACTCTTCCAAATTTGAAGTCATCGAGGCAGGACTGAAATGTGTACAAGGCAAATGCATCGTCAATTCCATCTCCATGAAGGAAGGAGAAACAGAATTTAGAAGGCAAGCAAACCTTTTGCGGAAGTACGGAGCAGCGACTGTAGTTATGGCTTTTGACGAGCAGGGACAAGCTGATACCATCGAAAGGAAAGTGGAAATTTGCAAGCGTGCGTATAAGATCCTGACTGAAGAAATTCATTTTCCTGCGGAGGATATCATTTTTGACCCTAACATCTTTGCTGTGGCTACGGGCATCAAAGAACATAACGAATATGCCATCAATTTTATAGAAGCTACCCGCCAGATCAAAGCAGCTTGTCCTGGAGTCAAAGTCAGTGGTGGTGTGAGCAATATCTCGTTTTCCTACAGGGGCAATGACAAAGTAAGAGAAGCGATGCACTCAGCATTTTTATACCATGCGATACAAGCTGGTATGGATATGGGTATTGTCAATGCCGGTATGATCGAAGTATATGAAGAAGTGGACAAAGAGTTGCTGACACTTGTAGAAGACGTACTGTTCAACAGAAACGAAAAGGCCACTGAAGAACTTACCAACTATGCAGAACGTGTAGCAGGCGGTGGCAAAGTCATCCAAAAAGATCTGAGATGGAGAGAAAGCAGTGTGGAAGAACGTCTGTCTCACGCATTAGTCAAAGGAATCACCGATTACATTGACGAAGATACAGAAGAAGCAAGACAAAAATATACGTCACCGCTGCAAGTGATAGAAGGTCCGCTGATGGATGGGATGAATGTAGTGGGAGATTTATTTGGAGCCGGAAAAATGTTTTTGCCGCAGGTAGTAAAGAGTGCACGCGTTATGAAAAAATCTGTGGCTTACCTTACACCATACATAGATGCTGAAAAAGCCCTATCCGGAGGATCGGCCAAAGGCAAGATCCTTATGGCTACAGTGAAAGGAGATGTGCACGACATTGGAAAAAACATAGTTGGCGTAGTGCTCGCTTGCAATAATTATGAGATCATTGACTTAGGCGTCATGGTGTCAGCAGATCGTATACTCACCGCGGCTAAAGAGTATGGTGTAGATATTATAGGTTTGAGTGGGTTGATTACTCCATCATTGGACGAAATGGTCCACGTGGCAAAGGAGATGCAACGACAAGGATTCACTACACCATTATTGATAGGAGGTGCTACTACCTCCAAAACCCATACAGCACTCAAAATAGACCCACAGTATGAAGGTCCTGTGATATATGTATTGGATGCCAGTCGAAGTGTTGGAGTCGTTAGTCAGCTATTGACCAAAGAGGAAAATACAGCAGATCAGTTCATCAGCAATACCAAAACAGAATACTCGGACCTAAGAAACAAAAGAGCAGCGACAGCTTCAGACAAAGAATATATAAGCATCGATGAAGCCAGAGCACAAAAAGTACAGTTGGAGTGGGACAATTATGACCCGGTGAAACCTGCTCACTTAGGTATCAAGGTCTGGAATGATATTAGTCTCGAGACGTTGATTCCTTACATAGACTGGACGCCATTTTTCGCCAGCTGGCAGCTGAAAGGGAAATATCCCGCGATTTTTAGAGATGCTTTTGTAGGTGATGAAGCTCAAAAATTATATGATCATGACAAGGAAATGCTTGATTTGATCGTGAAAGAAAACAGACTCAGTGTAAAGGCTGTAACAGGTATATTTGAAGCCAATAGCAAAGGCGATGATGTAGTCATTTATGACCATCAATCAGGAGCAATAAGTGACACGATTCATTTTTTACGTCAACAAAGAAAGAAGAGTGATGGATTGCCATATCAATGCCTTGCGGACTATGTGACTCCGATAGGGTCTTCAAAAAAGGATTATTTTGGTGCTTTTGCCGTCAGTGCAGGATTCGGAATAGAGCCTTGGGTCAAGATGTACGAAGATCAGCATGATGATTACAATGCCATCATGATGAAAGCACTGGCAGATAGATTTGCTGAAGCTTTGGCAGAGTATTTGCATCAAGTGATTCGTACCGATATTTGGGGCTGCAATAAAGGTGAGACCTTAAGCAACGAAGCACTGATTGCTGAAAATTATAAAGGTATAAGACCGGCACCCGGATACCCCGCTTGTCCTGATCATACAGAAAAGGATATCTTGTGGAAGATTTTGGATGCAGAAAAGCACACCGGTATCTTCCTGACAGAAAGCAAAGCGATGCATCCTGCAGCTTCAGTAAGTGGTTGGTATATCGGTCATCCTGAGTCCAAATACTTTGGTTTAGGAAATATTACAAAAGATCAGGTCATAGATTATGCTAAAAGAAAGCAAATGGACGTTAAAGAGATAGAAAAATGGCTTTCGCCAAATTTGAATTATTAATGATTTCTCAAATGGGAATAGACAGATACGATTTATTTAATTGAATACGAATACAATAAATACAACAATGTATAGATTTTTACTTTTTATATTTTTAAGTTTTATTTCAATCACAGCTTATAGCCAAAATATCAACGAAGCTGCGGCAAGAGCAGAGCTGGAAAAGAGAGGATATGATGCTGATCGATTTAAACAGGAAATGATCAAAAAAGGAGTTAATCCTGACGCTATCAATCCTGAAAACCCTGCTGATGTAGCTCGAGCTAAAAAAGCTGCCGAAGAAGTGATGGCGATACTTGATGCAGAAAAAAAGGCCAAGGAAAAACCAGCTAATCCTGCACCAGCTCCAACGACCACACCGCCGCAATCCAAAATAGATGACACGCGAAGTGTAGATGAGCCTTCAAAAGTATCTGTTCAGACTAAGGATATCCAAAAGGCTGTAAAAGATGGAGCTACGATAGAAGAAGCGGTATCAGAAAAACTTCAGGAAGCTAGCAAAGACAAACTTCCGCAAGCAGTAACTTATGGTCAGCATATATTTAGAGATAAGTCTATACAATTGTTCAGAACTTCGGAAGATGCAAAGCCTACCAAAGCATATGTACTTGGACCAGGGGATAAAGTAGCTATTTCGATTTGGGGACCTACACAGGAAAACTTTGCCCTTGAAATCCAAAAAGATGGCTATATTCAACCTACAGGACTTCCACGTTATTATCTTGCTGGCCTTACAGTTGAAGCTGCAGAACAATTGATGGCGTCGAGACTGAGAAATTATTATTATTTCCAAAAGGAAAATTTTGCTCTCACTGTTGCCACTTCCAGAACACTGAATGTCAATATCCTGGGAGAGGTATTCAATAATGGAACTTACAATATTTCTGCAGTGAATACGGCATTCAACGCATTGATAGCTGCTGGTGGCCCCAATAATATCGGTAGTGTGCGTAAAATCCAGCTATTGAGAGCAGGTAAAAAGTCCAAAACGATAGATGTATATCAGTATTTGCAAAACCCCGTTATTAGTCAGGAGTTTTTTCTGGCTGAAAATGACTTCATCAATGTACCCGTAGCAGAGAAGTTAGTGGTAGTAAAAGGGGCCATCAATCGGCCATTTCAGTACGAACTGATTGATAATGAAGGTCTTGCAGAATTGATCAAATATGCAGGAGGCTTAAAAGCAAATGCTTTGAAAAGTACTATTCAGGTAAAAAGGATAGAGTCAGACTCTGTGCGTGTCATAGATGTCAACTGGAGCGATCTTGAAAAATCCAATCAGAAGTTTCCCCTTCTAAACGGTGACGAAATCACAGTCCTGGAAATCAATGACCTTATCAAAAATGAAGTATCTATCTCAGGGGCTGTTGAAAATCCAGGCAAGTACGCAATGACAGCGAATGAAAAGCTTTCCGATCTGATTAAAAAAGCAAAACTGGCTGATCATGCCATCACGAGCATTGCTTACCTTAGGAGATTTAATGATGACTTCAAAACCGTAAGATACGAATTTGTAAATCTGGATAACATCATTTCAAATCTAGGCGGCAGCAGTAATTTAGCACTTCGTAAAGGCGATGAGTTGATCATTTCATCTAAATCTACTTATGCGGATGCTTATGAAGTCAATGTCGAAGGTGCGGTCAGAAACCCTGCAAAATTTGCTTTAGGAGCTGAAAAAAACATGAAAGTCTCCGATGCTATATTTTTTTCCGGAGGCTTACGGGATGATGCGATCGAAGACTTTGCTTATATATTCAGGAATAAAGGAGATGCTGCCAAAACTGTAGAGTATATACCAGTAAATCTAAAAGAAGCACTCAACAATCCTTCATCATCTTCCAATATCAGTTTGGAACCCAAAGACAGGTTGGTGGTTTATTCCAAAAATAATTATACGGACGAATCATTCATCAGGATCGCAGGAGCTGTGAGAAGCCCCGGAGAGTTTTTGTACAACCCTACACTTAAACTTAAGGATGTCTTGCTTCTGGCAGGTGGTTTTAGGAGAGAAGCATCTTTGGATCGTATCGATGTTTATCGGTTGTATTTTGAAGAAAATAAAGCCACAAGGGTACTTGCCGCCAATCTAAGAGTTGACGAAAATTATAATATCAAAGCAGGGGATACAAATTTTGAATTACAGCCATTTGATCAGATATTTGTACGTACAGCTCCTGAGTTTGAGTTGCAAAGAAATGTATTTGTTTCTGGAGAAGTAAAATATCCGGGTACTTATGCATTGATGAGTGACAATACCAAACTCGCCACAGTAATCCGGGAATCCGGCGGCACCACTGATGAAGCCTTTCTCTCCGGAGCCACTTTGCGAAGAGGTCTAGATAATGTAGGATTTGTAATCATCGATCTGGAGAAAGCTATTAAAAATCCGAAGTCATTTGAAAACATCATCCTTCAGGAAGGCGATGAAATCAATATTCCTAAAATCAATAACATCGTCTCTATTACAGGAGCTACCAAGGCATATGAAGTGTATCCCGAAAAAATCACTGCACAAGGCAGGATCCAGGTGCCGTACAATAAAGGTAAGTCAGCCAAATATTATATAGATGAGTATGCAGGTGGTCTTGCAAAGGAAGCGGGAAAGATCACAGTAGTCGATGCTTCAGGAAAGGTCACTAAAGCCAAAGGTTTTTTATTTTTTAAAAGCTACCCAAAAGTTGGACCTGGAGCAGAGATCAAGGTGAGTTATAAAGAGAAAAAAGAAGAAAAATTGAAGAATGGCGAAAAAGAAGATGTAAAATGGGGAGATGTTCTTGCCAATTCCATAGCACAAGCCACAGCTATTCTTTCTTTGATTTTACTGATACAAAATGTCAATTAGTCCAACTAAGCAATCAGGATTCAATAACTAATTTAAATCCAACCCCATGGATATTGTCCAATTTGATTTTTGGGTCACCTGACAGATATTTTCGCAATCTACTGATGAATACATCCATACTTCTGCCTAGGAAATAATCATCTTCTCCCCACAGTTTTTCAAGGATAAGGCTTCTTTTTACTACATTGTTTTTGTGATCCAGAAGCATCTTAAGAAGGTCAGCTTCCTTTTGGGTAAGATTTCTGCTATCTCCATCCAAAGACAAAACAAGATTTCTGTAATCAAAACTATAGTTACCTACTTTATATTGGTCATTGATGGAGACAGATACATATTTCCTTCGGAGGAATACTTCAATTTTTAATATCAGCTCCTCTATGCTAAATGGTTTTGTGATATAGTCATCTGCTCCCAACCTCAAACCCTGTATCCTGTCTTCTTTCATACTTTTAGCAGTAAGAAATAAAATGGGAACATTGGGATCAGTTGATCTGATCTTTTCAGCAACAGCAAATCCATCCATTTTAGGCAGCATCACATCCAAAATACACAAGTCATATGTTGACTTAAAAAAAGATTCAATGGCACTTTCGCCATCCAGACAATGATCTACTGCATATCCGTGTATTTCAAGATTGTCTTTAGTCACAAAACTTAATGTTTCGTCATCTTCGACATATAATATTCTGGGTTTTTCGTTCATCTTTTTATAATTTTGGCATTCTGATTATAAACTCCGTACCTGATCCTGATTCTGATATCACCTGGATTTGCCATCCATGGGCAAGACATATATTCTTAACGTAATACAAACCTAATCCAAATCCTTTTACATTGTGTACATCTCCTGTAGATACTCTGTAAAATTTATCAAATAATTTCTTCTGATTTTCTTTATCTATCCCAATCCCATGGTCCTTGATATGTAACAACACATCTTTTGCATCTTCGTTTAAAAAAATATTAACAACCGGTTCATCTTTACTATATTTCACACCATTATCAATAATATTTGCCACTACATTTACAAAGTGGAGCTTATCTGCATTGATGTAGACTTCAGGTTTCAAAGGGGCAAATGTTATATTTCCCTGTTTAAGTTTTAATGATTCATTAATTATTATTTCATTTAACGTTTCATTGACTTCAAATATTTCCTTTTTCAATTCAATACTATCTTTTTCCAATCGGGCTATATTAAGCACTTTTTCTACCTGATTGTTCAAACGTTGATTTTGCTCCCGGATTATCTGAGCATATTTACTAAGCCGGGCATCACTTTGTAGTGTTTTGTCATTGGCTAAAAAATCTGAAGCTATCTTTATTGATGATATTGGAGTCTTAAATTCATGAGTCATATTGTTGATAAAATCCTTCTGCAATTCAGAAAGTCTTTTTTGCTCAAGAATGATCCACATACTATATAAAAAAAATGCTATCGCCAAAACAGATAATAAAGTGAGTGTCAAAGCCATATTCTTATTGGCCAAAAGAAAGTTTTCCCTTTGCGGAAATCTGACAACAAAATAATAAGTAAGGTTTTGAAACTTAGGTAAATTCTTATTTTTTTTCAATTTTGAATCTTCTGTATTTTCAACTGAGCAATAATTTCCGTACACAAGTTCATCCGTAGTACAGTCAAAAACGGCATATTCGAAATCTATAATTAATGATTGTTTTGCCATTTCCTGAAGCAGATATTGCTCCAAAAGACCTGCATCGATTCCACTGTTGATGTTGACAGCATAGTAGTTGGATGATCTTCTTTGGACAACTTCAGACTTGGGAAGTATTGTCTTATTAAACTTACTCATTCGCTCAGCTACATTTCGCAAAACGATGTTGACGGATTGATCAAATTCTTTATCCTTGATGTCCCATGTTTTGAGTAGCCAATAGGATTGAACAAATATAATAAGAATAATGGATAAGCCTCCAAGTATAACAAGTCGTCTTATTAGGGCATTTGGCATTGTTCTCTGATACTTCAGCCCAAAGATAACACTATATTTATTTTTTTTTTAATATAGTAGCCATTTCAGCCTATACATCCTTTCAAATATAGGGCAAAATCTCTTCCCACATTGGTAAAATTTTGGTTTTTGATTACTTAATTATCTAAATATTGAATTTGGTTTAACTATAAATTTATAAATTTGACCCGCAATGCAGAAATGGTGTAAATATATATTCCCTTTGGGGATTGTTTTTGTGATATTTATGTCACTTCATTATGATGTGTGTGCGCAATCGAGATCAAATCCGTTTGAAATAAAACCAAGGTTAAAGGAAATACCGATCAGTGATACTCTTATCAGAGATACTCTTTCGAAAGTTCAGGCAAAACTTCAATCCGATACATTATCCTTATCAATAGATAGCATTAGCTTAGTAAGTTCTCCACCTTCTGCCAACTCAAAAGCCAACCCATTCGAAGTAGACCATGTGCCTATCAGAAAGTCCATTGTAGATAAAAAAACTGAAGATATAAAGACGATAACAGAAAGTACAAAAGGTTCAACCAGATTCCTGTTTTTTTTCCTGATACTTGGATGTGCTTTACTTGCCATCGTTTTGGGTACTGGCCGGAAGATTCTAAATTTAATATCAAAATCTCTGATCAATGAAAATATCTTAAAACTGTATTATCGTGAAGACCTATTCAGACCATCTACTTTTATCCTGTACCTAATATTTGTGATTAACTTTTCCGCTTTTTTGTACTTAGCAGCTACACAATATGGTGGACCATCAGGAATTGTTACTTACGGCCTTATTATGGCAGTAGTTTTTGCTGTATACCTGATCAGACACACCACTCTTTTGTTTCTGGGTATAGTCTTTCCCGTTTCAAAGCCTGCAGGAATATTTAGTTTTACTGTGATGGTATTCAATCACTTTATTGGACTCATCCTAATTCCAATCAATTTATTTTTAGCTTTAGGTCCTGTCGAATACAAGTACTATGTACTTATTTTTACTATATTTTTATTGGCATTTTTGTATTTACTCAGAACGTTCAGAGGCGTTTTTATTTTATCTGAATATTTTATTGAGAGATTTTTCCAAATAATTATTTACCTTTGCGCTTTCGAAATTGTTCCCATGTTAATTCTGTGGAAAACGATTTCAAATTTTCTGGAATAATTTTTGCATTAAGTAAGATAATTCTGGTGTAAAAAATTGTTGAGTAAACTTATTTGGAGTTAAATGGCAAATAAAAGTTCAGCGTCACAAACAGTGGCAAAATACGTAGAAAAGTACGGTCCTGTAAAATCGCTCCTGATATCCCAACCCAAACCCGAAGACAAGTCTCCTTATTACGACATGGAGCAAAAGTGGAATCTAAAGATCGACTGGAGGCCCTTTATTCAAGTAGCTCCTGTTACAGAAAAAGAATTTCGAAAAAACAGGATAAATCTTGGTGAGTTTCCATGTATTATTTTTAACAGCAAGGGTGCTATTGACAATTTTTTCAGACTTGCAGAAGAAACCAGAGCAAGAATAAGTCAGGAAACAAGATATTTTTGTCTTACCGAAGCCATTGCAAATTACCTTCAGAAATTTATACTTTACAGAAAAAGGAAAGTTTTTTGTTGGTAAGAGGATAGCTGAAGATCTTGCTCATTATTTTAATAAATATAAAAGTGAAAAATTTCTTCTCCCCTGTTCAAACCTTGGTTCAACAGAGATAGTGAATTATCTTGAAAAACTCGGAATCAACCATACACAAATAGTGATGTACAAAACAGTCTCTGCAGATCTTTCCGATCTTAGTGATGTATATTACGATGTATTAGCGTTTTTTAGTCCACAAGGTATAGAATCACTGTTCGAGAACTTTCCCGAATTTCAACAAAACAAAACAAGAATTGCCGTTTTTGGAAATACTACACTTAAGGCCGCTGAAGATAAAGGGCTTTTTGTCAATATAAAAGCACCGTCACCTGAAGCACCATCCATGACCAAGGCATTAGAAAATTATATTGTAAAAGCCAATGGGCCGAAATAACCTTCATCTTCTTTTATATTTTTTTTCCTAAACATTCATAACTCTATGGATGTCAACTTTATACATAGACTTGAAAAAAGGTTGTATAACGATCTGCCTGGCGAACAATTTCAAAATATCATGGCCCCTGTAGGTAGTGAAAAATACAGAGTTATTGCCCCGGACCATAAAGTTGCATGCGTTTTGGCTCTTTTATTTCCAAAAGATGACGAATGGCACATTTGCTTTATAGAACGGTCAAGCCAGCATCAGGAAGATAAACATGCAGGGCAAATAAGTTTTCCAGGTGGTAAATTTGATCAAAATGACTATTCCTTTGAAGATTGTGCACTCAGAGAAACTTACGAAGAAATTGGAGTTCCTCCGGACAATATAGGAATCCTCGGCGGATTGACCCCCTTGTATGTTTATGTGAGCAATTTTTTAGTGCACCCGTTTGTAGGCTTTACATCTGAATATCCTGACTTCAAACCACAGATCTCGGAAGTAAGCAATATTATAGAGTTGCCTTTGTCCCACCTTATGAAAGAAAAGAATAAGGGGAAAACAGATATCTCAATAAGAAATATCACCTTACCTGATACTCCTTACTATAATATCGGGGGTAAAAAAATGTGGGGAGCAACGGCTATGATAGTTAGCGAACTAGAACAAATAATATTGAGTATTACCTTATCAGATTAAAGTTATTAATATTGATCTTTTGCACTCCTTTGCAGGTGTATTTGACTTTATATAAATACATTCCGTTTGAAAGCAGCTGACCCTTGAATGTTCCGTCCCATTTTTCTTCTGGTTGATTGGTTTCCCAGACTTTTGCTCCCCATCGGTCAAATATTTCAAAAGACTCCATTTGATCAATGATAAATATATTGCTGATCCCAAATGTTTCATTCAATCCATCGTTGTTTGGTGTAAATGCTTTTGGGAGAAGTAATTTATCACAATCCAGTTCATCCTTATCAGCTACAAAAATGGTAACAGAATCTCTACTGATACAGGTACCATTATCTAATGTTACTGTATATGTGGTGGTTTTTTGAGGAGAAGCTATTGGGTCCAACTCATCCGAAACATCCAAAGAAGATCCCGGACTCCATTGCACCCGACTTGAACATGATTCGCCTACTTCTAATTGTATAGTTTGTCCTTTGAATATGGTGCTGTTTGGAGTCACAATCTGATCCGGAAATTTATATATACTCTTTAACTCCAGATCTGAAAGAGCCCTGTTATACAGAGTAATTTCATCAATCACACCCTTAAATCTGCGTACACCATTAATTATATTGCAGGGACTGTCTCCGACTGACATCCTGGCATTTCGAGATAAAACAATGTTTTCTCTTGCCAAAATATTACTTATGAGTTGATTGTCTAAATATACTAAATAAGTCAAACCAAATTTCACCAAAGTAAACCTATGCCAACATATTTCTTTTGAAACAGACTTTTTAACTGAATAGTAATTACTCACATTGCTACCAATTTCAAATAGAATCTCATCAGTAGCATGGATGTACCTTAAAGCCCATAATGAATCAAGATTTGTACATCCATTTCTTAAACTAAAAATATCTGATTCGCCAACCTGATCTTCTATATTGAAATAAAAATCAAACGTAAAATCAGTATCAAAAAGCTGATTGACTTGTGTACTGAACTTCAGAAAATCATTCACTCCATTTAAAGAAATTGCTTTTTCTCCTAATCCACACAAACAATTTGGGTTGCCTCCTGGTGTAAGACCAGGAATTCTTGTTGATTCATCTTCATATGAACAATCATCAAACCTAAAACTAAAGTGACTGACTTGCCCCGTACATGTAAGACCAATAAAACAAAAAAGTAAAAATTTCAAACTTTTAAAGCTCCGTTTCAAAATGCCACAAAATTTATTTAAACAAATCGCCGAATCCCGGTGGTAACATTTCATTCATCATACTTTGAGTTTCATTAGCCTCAGCCTTTTGAGCATCTTCTATAAATCTGTTGATAGATGTCACAAGCAGGTCTTCCAACATCTCTATATCTTGGGAGTCAATTAATTCATTACTTATCAACACATTAGTCAGTTTTTTTGCTGCATTACCTGTAATAGTAAGTCCTTCCTGCTTGACTTCAATAACAATAGCTGAAAGCTTCTTTTGAATTTCAGTCTGTTGTTTTTCCAGATTCCCCATTAAATCATCTAACATAAACTATATTATTTTTCACAAATGTATATATAACAACACTATAACTAAAATTCATCCATTCCTATTTTGCAAAACTATAATTATCTTTTTCATTATCGATTAATTATTTTTACATAGCCATTTAAAAAATGAAAATACCATTAAGTTTTTATGCAAAATGGAAAGTGAGTAGTATACCTTTAAGCATGTTGATCATTCGTTTGGTCTCGCTTTTTGTCGAAAATCTTGAAAATAGTTATTCAATAGCTAAAGAACTTAAATAATGGCTGCCACGTGTTGGGTAGTCCATTGAAAGATGTAACACGGCAGAAAACAAAATTATGTATTTGGAGTCAAATAAATAAAAAATAAAACTGAACTTGAATATTGTGCTAGAAAATATCCATCATTTGATTTCAAAATTCTTAAAAAGTAAATATCGATCAATACTGATTGCTGAGACATAAATATTATTTTAAGACTATTTATTACTTAAAACATCAAATCTTTAGCTAAATTTGGCCTTCAAAATCAGATATAATAAAAATGGCAGAAATTATAAGAATGCCCCGCCTAAGTGATACAATGGAAGAGGGCAATATCGTAGCATGGTTAAAAAAAGAAGGTGAAAAGGTAAAAGCCGGAGATGTTCTTGCAGAAGTGGAGACTGACAAGGCGACAATGGAACTGGAAAGTTTCTTTGATGGAGTTTTATTATATATCGGTGTTCCTTCAGGCCCCGTGGTTGTTGATGGTATTATTGCCATCATTGGTAAGGAAGGTGAAGAGTTCAAGCATTTATTGGGGGAACCAAAAGTATCTCAAGATGAAAAAAAACCAGCTGGACCAACAGAAGTCAAAATTCCACAACAGGCTTCATCTATTGAAACTACAGCTGAAGTGGTGACAATTAATACAAAAATCGAAGAGTCACCTGTAATAATGGAGACTTCAAATAGAGTAAAAGCATCACCACTTGCAAAAAATCTTGCAGCAGATGCAGGTTTACCAATAAATCAAATACAGGGAAGCGGAGATCAGGGGCGTATCATCAAAAAAGATGTAGAAAATTTTCTGGCAAATAAACCGCAGGTCCAGGTAGCACCAGTCGTGCCGTCTCAGCAATATGTCGCACCTGTAAGTACTTTTGTGTACGGAGATGTTCCCGTGACACAAATGAGAAAAACCATAGCAAGGCGTTTGGGTGAAAGCAAGTTTACAGCACCGCACTTTTATCTTACTATCGAGATAAATATGGATAATGCCGTTGATTCAAGAACAGCCATTAATGCATCCGCACCTGTCAAAATTTCTTTTAATGATTTTGTAATAAAAGCAAGTGCCACCGCTCTTCGCAAGCATCCAACCATTAACTCATCTTGGTTTGGAGATAAAATTACTTATCACAAAGACATCAACATTGGTGTTGCAGTAGCTGTAGAAGAAGGTTTACTTGTCCCTGTAATTAATTACGCAGACCTCAAATCAATGTCACAAATAAATCAGGAGGTAAAGGAACTGGCTGGTAAAGCCAAAACAAAAAAATTAACCCCACTGGAAATGCAGGGAAATACTTTCACTATTTCTAATTTAGGTATGTTTGACATTGAAGAATTTACTGCGATAATTAATCCACCTGACGCATGCATTCTTGCAGTGGGTTCCATTATAAAAAAACCAATAGTAAAAAATGATCAGATAGTCATAGGCAATATGATGAGAGTGACTCTGTCGTGTGACCATAGAGTCGTTGATGGAGCAACTGCAGCACAGTTTCTTCAAACTTTGAAATCTATGTTGGAAAATCCTGTCCTGATGCTTGTTTGATACCAGTTATACAAAATCAGAACATAAACCCGGTTTTATCGAAAGATGGATCGTGTTTTGACATTTATTCATGTTTTAAAACCTCAGAAATGATTATTGTGCATTGTCCTCAGATGTTCCAATATAAAACTTGTCGTTGATCATCCTATGATTAAAAACCTGGATGACCTTGAGCATATTTTCTTCAGAATGAACTATTGCAGCTTTTATCCCTGCTTTATCCATTAAATTGTTCTTCTGTAACTGATCATCTTGCCAGTTGTATACACCAACAATGGTTTCTCCATTATATTGAAGGTAATACTTTTGATCCATGAAGTGATAGATACTACCATGATATGTGATTGACTTTCCACTACATTTGGTAGAAAAAAGATCTCTACCCAATGAAAAATAGGATGTTTTAGTATTTACATAATTGAGAAGAGTAGGCATGATATCTATTTGGGCAGCAACACTATCAGACACACCTTTGAACTCACCCTTGGGACTATAAAATATGATTGGTATTCGAAAGTCATCCATTTTACTACCTTTTTTTATGTTTGGACCTGTATGGTCACCAGTAATAACAAATATAGTATTTTGATACCAATCTTTTTTGTTTATTGAGTCAAAGAATGTCAGCAAAGCCGCATCTTCATATTTGAGTAGCGCTTTTACCGGATGTCCTTTTGTAGCAAATTTGTCTTTCTCTTCGGCAGGAAGTTTAAAAGGAGAGTGCGGATTCATGGTCAGTACCGCAGCTACGAAGGGTGGAGACATGGTTGATAGTTTACTTGCCATAAAAGGGAAAAATTTATGATCCCAAATACCCCATGAACCATCAAAATCCTTTGGCTCCGGATAATCTTCTTTTCCATAATACTTATCAAAGCCAGTACTGGAACAGAATGAACTGAAACCCATTGTACCGGTCATACCTCCATGAAAAAAAGCAGAAGAATATCCATCAATTTTCAGGATCGAAGCCAAACTATTGACTTTATTGGAAGAATATCGTGAAAAAACGTAAGGGTTTTTCATCATAGATGGCACTGATGCCAGTATTGCAGGCACTCCATTGACTGATTCCTTGGCATTGGCAAAAGCATTGGTAAAGACCATCCCATTTTTCATCAGCGAATCCAAAAAAGGAGTTTCAACGTCACCACCAAAGTATTTCAAATATGATTTTGATAAACTCTCTACTATGATGATGACTATATTGGGTTTATCTGTCAAGGTATCCTGACCCGTCGATATATGTACTCCTGATTGACAATCTTCAATATCTTCCACATTATAATACTGTACATCAGTGAGTGATTCTTTGTCTAATGTCTGTAAAACAGAGAAAGGTGTATTCATAACTACCGGACTATTTACAGCTCCCGCTACTTCTGATGCTTGTATGACACCTAGAGGTCTAAGCTGAAACCCGCCACGTGCCCCCAACACAAATATGCAGCTCGCCATCAGTGGAAACATAGCCGATGCATAAGAAAGTTTGATATCTTGTGGTTGATGACTTAGTTTTTGAAATTCCTTAATACTGACCCTGACAAAAACAAATATCAACAGGCCAAATGCGAGCCAGACAGGTGAATACTCCATCAAAAATGTAGGTAATAGATCGAATAATTCGCTTCCTTTATCTCCTGTAACAAATAGAAATGCGTCTGATTGCATCCTTTTTTGAGAAAACGGAAAATAAACTATATCAACACTATTGATGAGTATAAAAAATATGTTAATTCCTAAAAATAAATACTTGATGATGGAATGAAAAGATTTCAACGCCAATACTTTTAAAGGCAGCATCAGCATTAAGACAAATAAGATATTGACAAAGAAAATAGCAGATATGTCAAATCGCAAACCATTGATCATGACTATAAAAAATGTCTTAAAATCATCTATAGCAAGATCCTGTTTGTTGTAGACTATAAAACCAAGCCTGCAAACTGTATAAATCAGCAGCAATGAAACCATAAGGCGCATCAAAATACCAGCTCTAAATTTGAATTCTTTGAGTTTTTGCATGGTTTAGGAACCAATTTTCGTTTTTAGCTTAGTGTACATACTAATGAACAAAGGTAAATTTTTTAGTCATAAAAATCTCAAAAAGCGTCAAGTTACACCATGATTTAAATGTAAATTTTATCGTAACTACTTAGGTATATGCTTTCAAATCACAAAAATCAGTTAATTTTTCGTCAGATGAAGCTACTTTTTGAGTTAATAGCAGCGCTATTGACGAAAAAAGAGCTGAAATATCACGGAAAATTAGCATTTTTTGATTGAAATTGATCGTTCCTAAATAGTTACATTTTATCTAATAAAGATGCATATTCAAGCCTGCTCGTTAAGATTGGAAGACAGGTATAGATACTATATCCTTCACCTCCAAAACTTTTACACTTATTTTTTGTACATAATGGAGTTAAAAATTTATACGTATGTCTTTGGGATTGTTATCCTCATCATTGGGCAGGTTTCGTTTGGTGGCTTTTGCAGAAGGATGTTCTTACCTGTTACTCGGCATCACGATGGTGCTCAAATATCAATACGGAATGCCGAAACCCAACTATATAGTAGGTATGGCACACGGCATACTTTTTATATTGTACGTTTTCCTGTTATTACAGGTCGGATGGCGTTACAAATGGAGTCGATGGAAGATGGCGGCAGCTTTTGTAGCCTCTCTCCTACCCTTCGGCACTTTTTATGCCGATGTCAAGTGGTTTAGAGAGTAGATTTTAAAATCACTGGAATTTCCTATGCAAAAATTATCACTTATCATCATTTATCATCTGAAATAAATGGATTTGTAATAGATCCTCACTTCACCCACACTTCATCCACAAAAAACCAGGCAGGTAACCCACGTCCATCATGCCAGTCAGGGATGGATGATACCGGCTCGATGACCAATTTTAGATGCTTATACTTTGTTTTTGGGACTGTTAAAGATGTTATTGCATGATTTGAAGCTTGCTTTTGAGTACTATCACCAAAGTTTTTTTGGTGGAGCAACTTATTATTTTCATCAAAGACTGAAATCTTGGATGGACCAAATATCCATGCGCCCTGATTGGCGAGATACGAGACGTGAATGCTGGAAATCGTGTAATTGGCGTCTGCCTCAACTTTAATTTCTATCGGTCCTTTGTCGTACCCTAAATAGTTTTTTGCATAAGACATATCTCCAAACTGACCATCAAATAATGTTTTGGAACCTTCGGCAGCATACTTAGGATTGTGCTCAGAAACAATATAATTCCTTACCTTCTTCCCACTAGATACAAAAGTTGCTGTGACCGTTTCTGATGGAGTAAAATCTTTATGAAAAACTTTGGCTTTAATTATCATAGGTTTACTCACTTTGATAGGTATTTTATACCCTTTACTTTTTTTGGTAGGTTCGGTCCCATCTTGAGTAAATCTAATTTCAGTGCCATCCATTCTGAAATCCAATATCAGTTTTCGTGGGTTATCCTTGCTAACCATGGCCATTTGAATATTAGCTTTAGGTTGACTAAGTTGTAGTGGTTGAGCAAAACTAAAATGGTAAAGCCCACAAAACAGTATCCATACCAGCCTTCTAAACATAAGGTGTAAATTTATAAGGTAAAACTTGCCCGCTATTCCATTGACATACGTAAAGACTACCTTCATCATCCACCAAAACATCATGAGGATGCTTAAAGAGATGGACTGTCTGATAACTTTCTTTACACATATTTCCTTCATAGGCCGGAGTAGAACCGCCCGGAGCAGAAATCAGTTTATTGTCTTTATCCAAAATGATGACAAAGCCTGTCTCTGCATTGCCTGTGCTGCCTGAAGTCAATACTGCAGCAAATAGATAATCACCTTTGATCACCGGTCTGCAAACATTCGCTCCGGGCAATGAGATTGTTTCTAAATACTTGCCATCCATACTGAATCTTTTGAAACAACAACGGTTTCTGTCTGTAATGATCAATGTAGGTGCAGTATTTCTGGTGTCGATACAGATGCCATGAGCATTGTCGAGATGTTTTGGCTCAGAACCTCGACCACCAAAGATATTTTTTATTTTTCCATCTGCTCCATAATGCATAATATATTGCGCTCCATATCCATCAGCTACATATATTTCACCATTTGATGTAACAGCTGTTTCTGTAGGGATGAATTCGGTTTCATTTTGATATTTTTCGGATTCACGCGGATAATTCCATGACTGAATGATCTTCCCTTCCAGTGTCGTTTTGAAAAATTGATGTCTATCCGTATCCGTTACCAATAGAAATTCATCTCCTTTGACACCACCTATCGTTAGACCATGCCCACCGGGAAATTCATTGCCATAAGAAGACAAGATTTTCCCGCTTTTGGACATTCTGATAAAGTTGTTTGGGGTATCGTTGGTAAGGAGGATGATTTCTCTATTTGCTGTAAATACCATTTCATGGCAATCTTTTACTTTGGGTAGATTTACATTGCCAGACAGCCAGTTTTTGTCCCATGAATATTTTTTATTGTTGTGTCCAAAGACGGGTTTGGATGCCTCCAATGGCATTGATATCAATGGCAAAGTGGCTAGCATGGTGGTGGATTGGGTTAGGAAGGTTCGTCGGTGCATGAGGGTGAGTATCTATTAAGTTAATTTGTTTTTTAAGTGATTTTTCATAACTTGTAATGACCTAAAAATGAATGAATTTTAATATGATCAATTTCAACTTCATAAATAAGTCTGTTCTCTTTATCAATTCTTCTTGACCATTTACCCTTCCAATTATATTTCAATGGTTCAGGTTTTCCAGTCCTTTGAATGGAGAGATTAATATAGATTTTATCAACATATCAATTCGATTAAGAATCTTTTTATTACGATTTTTTTTAATGTAAATAAGATCTTCAACAGCTTCTGAGCCTAACCTTATTTCCATAAGTCTTCGGTTGTAATTACCGTATATTCTTCTTTTGCAAAAGACGCATCACTTCTTTTTAATTTTTCTTCAAATGCTTCATTATAAATTCTATCTGAAGTAGTTTCAAATGGGATTTCCATTTTCTTTAACATTTCTTTGACCGCTTTCAACTTCTTTTTATCAGGTCGAACTATTAACGTATCCATATTTGATATTTTAATTTTATACAAATGTAAGTCAAATTGTTTATTGTTAAAAATATTTTATCATAATCGGGCATTTTCACTCCAGTTGGATTAATATGTGAAGTGTCTTATGTATTTGATCAAAAATATCAATAACTTATTACATAATGGATTCGTATTTATTAGAACTTTTACAAGCATTCAATAATTAAATAGTGAAATCAAATGGTAAACCAATGAAAAGTATAAACCCGCAATTTTTGGTCGATGATTTAGGTAATAGAACTTCTGTTTTACTTTCTTTATCAGATTATGAAGCCCTTTTGGAAGAAATTGAAGACGCTGAGGATACTAAATTATTTGAAGAATCTATGCAAGAACCCAATGAAGATAGTATAAGCTTGGACGAATATATGATAAAAAGAGGTTTGATGAATGAGTAATTATCAAATCAGGCTATCGAAAAAAGCGGAAAAATCTTTAGATAGCTTACCTAATCAAGTTGTCTTGTGAATCTATGATGCTCTAAAAAATCTCTCTACAAACCCTAAGCCATTTAGGTATAAAAAATTGAAAAAGCATGAGGGGTATAGGATTAAAATAGGTGATTACAGATCAATATACACAATTAAGGAAAATGAATTAATTATATTAGTGCTAACTATTGGCTGGCCATAGAAAAGAAATTTATGAATAATTTTAAAACTCCAAAAAAATAATTGCACTTTTTTGCCGAAAAGCAATTTAATCTTATATCCCAAATTAATAAATTGATATCAAAATAGCTCACCTATTCATAAAAAAAGATCTCATCTATAAACAACCAACCTCTTTCTCCTTTGCCTGGATGCCAATCGGGTATGCGTGGGAGATTTTGAGCTTCTATCTTGTAGTATTTGTATGACTGACCTTTCAGTGGAATATGAATAACCTCAGACTTGACCTGATCTTTCCTGTTTTTATTGAGCGGAGCTATTTTTTGATTGGATAAAACTTGAAAGTCCTTCTTATCATTACTTCCGAAAACACTTACAGCAACAGGTGGAAATACATACTGTGGCACCTGGAGTCCATAACAAAAAGATATTTTAGTTAATGCTATTGGATTTTCATATTCAAAAATAGCTGAAAAAGGATTTTCTCTGAATGCTATCCAGTTGGGATCAGGGAGATTGCTGATAGGTGCTCTCTTTCCGTTGATAAATGTAAGAGGACCTTCGCCTTTGTACTGAGCATTTGCTTGGTTGAGTAAGATACAATGATCCGGTGTAGCACCACTTTCAAAGAGTGAAAACGTCACCACATCACTTGCAAACCAACCATCCTTGACTGCCACAGCTTTGACATCTGTAGATGACCGGATGGTAAATGGTTTAGTATATACCGTTCCATTCAATGAATCGGGTTCTGTGCCATCAAGTGTATATTTGATCTGAGTTCCTTTGATATAGTGTTTTAATTGAATTTCTTCGCTTGATTTCACTAAGTAACTTTCATTGATCATCAAAGGAGGTGAGAGTTTGATTTTCAAATCTTCACTTGTTAATTTATTGAAAGTGATAGTGGGATATTTTTTTTGCCATTCACTTACAGTGTGATCGGCAATTTTGGTGTCAGAAATAAAGATTTGTTTCAATGTCTTCATTTTTCCGAATAGAGGCTCTATTGCTTTGGTGACACCCGTATTGGCCAATGAAAGACCTTCCAAATGACCCAAAGAAGCCAGCTTAAGCACGCCCTGATCAGTGATTTTTGTACCATTGAGAATCAATTTTTCCAAAGCTGAAAATTGCGAAACATTTTCAAGGTCGGCATCAGTCACAGGCATGTCAGCCAGGTGAAGATGGATGAGTTGTTGTTTTGCCTTAAGCAGTGTTTTCAGATGCTCTGGCGAGTATGCTGATGCCAAAAATAATGATGCCTTTACCGCAGGACTTCCTGCATTCAATGGCCTCACTGACATGTAGTGCGTATTTAAAGAAGCCACTGTTTTGCTGTCCAAATCAGAAAAAGTGTAAAGCTTATCTTTTTTAGCTTTTACTTTTGCTTCGTACAATTTTCTGAGAGGTTCGTCTGCGGCATAAGCACTTGCGGTTTTTGAGTAAGACGCTCCGGCATTGATCCATGCTATCAATATCTCTTTTTCCTGAGTTGTAAGTTGTGGTTTGCCATCAGGTGGCATATGTTTTTCATCTTCTATGGGCAACAAAAAACTCTGAACCATAAAACTGCTGTCAGCGTTGCCCGGTATCAGTATACGACCTGATTCTCCACCTTTCATCATGGATACTGAGTCAGTCATAATGAGTTCACCTTTGGTTTTTTCTTCATTATGGCACGTATAGCATTTCTTTTCCAAAATAGGCTCTACCAATACATTAAATACAGTTGTGGTACTGTCGATGGCCATCTCATTACTGTCGCTTTTGGGAAATAAAAACGATTTGCCATGAGTGATTTCGGCACCTTTGTGTCCGGCTATAATAAGTAGGATGGTATTGATAGCAAGTAAAACTTTGCCTAATGCAGAGAACTTGCTCCCAATAGTGTACAAGAGATAAACACCCATTGCAAATCCAAACCCTGTATTGCGATGAAAAGCCAGCTCAGAAATATCATATGCTTCCGGCTCATGTGAAAGTAATGATCCTGAAATAGCAGTAATAAAAGCAAAAAAACCAGTGACTAATAGTATAAAATCCAATACCCGATCAAAATCCGGCGCAGAAAAACTATTCTTAAACAAATATAAAAGTAAATATATCACAAACATGCCTATAGGCAAATGCAACATCAACGGATGCATCCTTCCTGCGACCTTCAATATTTCCGGCACTCCGACAAATGTATCAAAGCCCCAAATAATTGTGGCAAGAATCGCCAGAGCAAAATTAGCGGTAGTGAGAATGTTTTTAATCTGCTGCATCACACTAAAATATCTTTTACAACATGACCTGCCACATCCGTTAGTTTGTATCTCCGCCCAAGATGTTTATATATCAGTTTTTCATGATCGAGTCCCAAAAGATTCAATACAGTAGCATGAAAATCATTGATGTGCATCGGATTCTCAATGATATTGTAGCCGAATTCGTCTGTTTCGCCATATACCATTCCCGGTTTTACGCCTCCACCAGCCATCCATATACTGTAAGCCCGAGGATGATGATCCCTGCCATAGGTATCTGATGAAAGTGGTCCCTGACAGTAATTGGTTCGCCCAAATTCTCCGCCCCAGATGACCAGGGTTTCGTCGAGTAATCCTCTTTGTTTCAAATCCTGAACCAAAGCAGCCGATGCACGATCTACATCCATAGCCTGTCCGGGCATCTCACCTACTAAATTGGAGTGTTGGTCCCATCCCTGATGATAGATCTGAACAAATCTTACGCCTGATTCTGAGAGTTTTCTGGCCAGCAGACAATTACTCGCATATGAACCAGGCACCAGGCAATCGGGTCCATATAGCTTAACCACCGAATCGGGTTCCTTGGTGATGTCCGTGATTTCGGGTACGGCGGTCTGCATCCGATAAGCCAACTCATATTGTTCGATTTTGGTTTTGATTTCCGGATCGCCTGTATCTTCAAAATTCATAGCATTGAGCTCATTGAGATTATCAAGCATCTTCCTTCTGTCGTCACGGGATACACCATCCTGGTCATTTAGATACAAAACCCTTTCTTCACTATTGCTGAACTGGACTCCTTGATGTTTGCTATCCAGAAAACCATTTGTCCACAATTTGGAATATACACCTTGTCCATTTCCTTTGCCTTTGGACAACAAGACACAAAAGGCCGGAAGATTCTGATTTTCTGACCCCAAGCCATAACTCAGCCATGCGCCCATACTCGGACGATTGCCCTGCTGTGCTCCGGTCTGCATGAAAGTCAATGCTGGATCATGATTGATAGCTTCGGTATGCATAGACTTGATGACACAAATATCATCTGCAATTTTGGCTATATTGGGGAAAAGATCACTGATCCATGTGCCCGCATTGCCATATTGTTTGAATGGGAAATAAGAACCTACCAATGGGAACTTATCCTGATTGGCAGTCATGCCTGTGAGGCGCTGACCGTTTCTGATGGAATCCGGCAGATCCTGACCAAACATTTTATTGAGTGTAGGTTTATAATCGAATGACTCCAATTGTGAAGGTGCACCATTCTGAAAAAGGTAGATCACTCTTTTAGCCCTGGGTGCAAAGTGCGGCAAGCCATTGATGATACTATCAGCAGCATTTGCAGGGTCATTAAATAGGTCTTTGATCATCAAAGAACCTAAAGCTACACTACCCAATCCAACACTCATCTTACTCAGAAAGTGTCTTCGGTTGATATTCAGTCTGTGTTCAAAAAATGGATTACTCATCTGGTGGATGTTTCTTCGAGGTTGAATAATAACTGTACAGTTTGCATTATAGCTGCTGTGGCTTTGATGTCCACGTCTTTTTCTATGGGATAATTGCCAAACAGCAAGATTTCGTTGGCTTTTTTATCGTCCATAGAAGTCAATGTGGTCTGGTGAAATTCTTTAATTTTTTTGATTTCGTTGGGTTTTGGTGTCCTGCAGACGATTTTTCTGAATAATTGCTCAAACTTGGCATCAGGTGCTTCTTTGATCTTTTGTGTATTTATGGCCAAATGCCTGGCCGCTTCCAATACCTGATAATCATTCATCAATACCAATGATTGCAGTGGTGTATTGGTAGATGTTCGTTTGACTTCGCATTGATCTCGATTGGAAGCATCAAATATGAGCATCGACGGTGGTGGTACTGTACGTTTTATAAAATGGTAAAGGCCTCGTCGATATCTTTTGTCACCCTGATCTTCCACATATGCAGCCAATTGGCCTCTACCTGATGTAGCACTTTCCCATAGTCCTTTGGGCTGATATGGTTTTACACTCGGGCCACCAATCACAGGATTTAAAAGGTCACTGGAAGCCAGAATATGATCTTTGAGCAATTCTGCTGACAATTTTAACCTTGGCCCACGTGCCAAAAATACATTTTCAGGATCTTTATTGATATGCTCCTTAGCGACATTAGAAGATTGTTTATAAGTAGAAGACATAGCTATCTGTTTGATCAATCTCTTGATATCCCATCCATGAGACATAAAATCATAAGCCAGCCAATCCAAGAGCTCAGGATGCGATGGCAAATCTCCCTGCAAACCAAAATCCCCTGACGTCTTTACGATGCCTTTTCCAAAGAATTCCTGCCAGATAAAGTTGACAAATACCCGTGATGTCAGAGGATTTTGTGGGTCAAACATCCATTTGGCAAGTCCCAATCTACTGGGTTCAAATTTTTTGGGATCATACTTCAAGATCGCCTGAGGAGTGCCATGAGAAACAACTTCCGATGGCCTGTCATACATACCTCTGTCCAATAGTTTTGTCTGCCTGATACTCATACTATCTTTCATGATCATGACATTGACCATGCCGGTATCCAGCTTGCTGATAAAATTCAGGATACCTTCACGATCTTCTTTGGTTATCGTCATGTATGGTGGATCGGCGAGTGATGCCAATGAAATATCACCAACCAAACCTTTTTCGTCTATCTGATTGAAAAAAGCAAAAGTGGAAAAATAATCCTTTTGTGAAATGGGATCATATTTGTGATCGTGACACTTGGCACACTCAAAAGTCATGGCCAATAATCCTTTACCAAAAGTATTGGTGCGGTCAGTGACATACTCTATACGGTACTCTTCGTCAATGACACCTCCTTCTTGTGTGATCTTATGATTTCTATTGAATCCTGTAGCAAGGATGGTTTCTTTATTTTTATCAGGCAAAAGATCTCCTGCCAGCTGCCAGCTAACAAATTTTTTTTAATCATAATTACTATTGAAAGCATGTATCACCCAATCTCTCCATGGCCACATCGTTCGCAGACCATCATCCTGATAGCCATGACTATCTGCATATCTGGCCACATCCATCCAAAATATGGCCATCTTCTCACCATATTGTGGACTTGCCAATGCCTTATCAAGTAACTTTTCGTAAGATTCTGAGTCAGGCTTTTTTGCAAATTCATCCTGTTGAGACAGAGTTGGTGGCAAACCTGTGATATCATGCATCATACGTTTTAGCAGGGTCGCATCATATTGTACATCGGATGGCTCCATTCCAATATCATCCAATTTTTGAAGGATGAAGTGGTCTATTTCGTTGCTTACCCATCCATCTTTAGTATTCGGTACAGGTATTTCTTTTAATGGAATAAATGCCCAATGTTTTTGATAAACAGCGCCTTTTTTGATCCATTTTTCTATCAATGTGATTTCTTCCTTAGTAAGTGAAAGATTTGACTCGGGCGGCGGCATCATATAGTCAGGATCTTGTGAAGTGATGCGCAGATACACATCTGATTTCTCGGGGTGACCCGCCACAATTCCAAACTTGTCTTTATGATCCTTCAGCGCAGCATAAGCTCCTTCCTCAGTATCCAATCTATAACCTGATTTGCGCTTATTGGCATCAGGGCCATGACATTTGAAGCATTTGTCAGAGAGAATGGGGCGGATATGGGTATTAAATGAAATATCACTACCTGAAACCCTATCATCAGCACAGCTGATCATAAAAGTGCAGATTGCAAATGCCATAAATAACCCAAATAAGATTATGAATAATTTTTTATCCTTAAAATTTGTGTTGTGCGTCATTTAATACTGGCTTTATTGTGGCAATAAAAATAATGTGCGTAAATATATTTATTCTTTGAATTTAAAAGGCAAAAGAATTAATAAAATATTTAAAAATTATTTTTTTTACTTAATCTGAGGAAAATACTTTAATATAACTTAAAAGAACTTTAAGTCCGAATTTCTGTTTTTCAGTCAGAGTAAATTATTAAGTACATGCAATCCAATTCTCTTGAAGGCAAACTGGTAAGCCAATCCAAAACCGTAATGACCGAAATGATCATGCCCAATGACACCAATCCGATGGGAAATCTGATGGGCGGGTATCTTATGAGATGGATGGACATAGCGTGTGCAGTATGTGCTGCAAGGCATTGTGGTTCACAAGTAGCAACAGCATCCGTTGACCATATATCTTTTCATGAGCCGATAAAATTGGGAGATGTCATAACACTTACCGCCACAGTCACTAGGGCTTTTAACACATCAGTGGAGATCTATGTGGAAGTTTCGGCAGCAGAAATAACCGGAGCAAACCCAAGGCAATCCAATCATGCCTATTTTACTTTTGTAGCTATAGACACATCTACTGGTAAGCCTATGGAGGTGCCACCGGTAATACCGCTCACCAATGATGAAAAAAAACAATTTGAGGTAGCAAGCAGAAGAAGAGAATTACGGCTGATACTTGCAGGAAAAATTAAGCCGGAAGAAGCAAAAGAATTGAGATCATTTTTTAATGAAATCGATAAAGTCAAAATTCCTGTGTAATAGAGCACTGTTGCTATGGAGTCACAAATAAATCCTGGCTCTCCATGTCAGAAAAGTCCGGGTAAACAGTCCTGAATAAAGTGATCACAGCATTTTTACCCTCAGTTCCAAAGCTTTTAGTAAACTCATTTACATAAAGATTGATGTGTGCGTACATCACCTTATCGTCCATTTCCTGTGCATGTTCGCGTATATACTCCAAACCTGATTGTGGATGACTGAAAGCATATCGAACACTTTGAGCCATAATGGAATCTATTTTGGACTTGATGTGATCAGGTAAAGATCTTTTGACAGCGATGCCACCAAGCGGAATCGGAGACCCTGTTTTACTCTCCCAGTGTTCACCCAAGTCCAATATTTTTACTAATCCTTTACTCTCAAATGTAAACCTGTTTTCATGGATGATCACTCCTGCATCAGCCCTTCCTTCTAAAACAGCATTTTCGATATCTGAAAAAATTGTCTCCATAAAAAATTCAGCTTTAGGAAATGCATATTTCAGAAGAAGAAATGCTGTGGTATAGTAACCCGGAATGGCAATTCTTAATTTTCTAACCTCTGAATCCATTTTTTCAGGGAGCGTAATGAGCAATGGTCCACAATTTCGGCCGAGTGCACTACCACTATTCAACATTTGATATTGATCATACAGACGAGTGAAAGCATTAAAACTGAGCTTTGTAACATCAGGCAAGCCACTAAATGCAGCTTTATTCAATTGTTCCACATCATTTAAAGTTGTTTCAAACTCCAGGTCGCCTGTATCAATCCTTCTATTGACAATAGGTTCGAATATAAATGTATCATTGGGACAAGGGGAGAATGACAGAGTTAGCTTCATGATTGACTTGATTTAACATTTAGTGATCTTGTAGTATCATATGTGAGAAATTGAACGAATATATAGTCAAAAGAAATTAGATTGCGAAAAATTGTAACTGTTTAGGTGCTTAGTCAAATGAATAGTTTTTGTCACGATTTTTGCAACTTTCAGGCAAAAATAGCGCCAAAACTAAGAGTTCTATTCTTTTAACGACGGGCTTTACCCGTCGTTACTAATATTTTGCCCCTACAGGGCAATGACCTAAATAGTTGCGAAAAATTTTAATTTTAATTCATTGGAAATGTGTCAATTAAAATTCTAAATTTTTGAAATCAAATTTACTTTAAGTATAAAAAAAAACACCGAATAAATCCTAAAGTTTACTCGGTGTCTGAAAAGGTTTTTGGGAGATATTTGGGATGTATATAAAAATAAGGAAACTTCTAAAAAATAAAATGGTCGCCCCCCAGCGACCATTTCAGATTATAACCCATGAACATAATTCTTTTTACAGAGGTCTCAATCTCTGCAACTCAATCTCTTTTAAAAACTAATTTATTGTAACCAAAACATTTACCATTTTGAGTTATGATATTGGGTTGGTCCTGAAGACCCTGACAAAACCAACCCAAATACCATCTTTGTTTTTAATCCCATGAACAAATTCGAATTTCTGACCGATTCTTTAACCGGAAGTGAATGTTATTTTTATTACTTGATTGAATCTTTAATAACTTTCACGATACAAAGATGCAGCATGAAATCCGGGACTCAAAATACAAAAATAATACATTATAACATATATATTTTTATAACTTATATATCGTTGTTATTCAATTAATTATAATTATTGTTTTTCTAATTTTTGTAGCTTTCATGATTTTGTATATTTTCTTTTTTCAAATAATATTTTTTTTTAAGAGTAATGCTCTATCAAAGTTCTATGTCCCTGGCTCCTCTCTAATAAATTTTTATTGCCTATGAGTATGATTTGCTCTTTTGCTCTCGTTAATGTTACATTTAGTTTTCTATCTATACCTTCCTGCGACAATGACACCAAAGAGTCAAGCTGACTGATCCGGTTGACACAAAACGAAATAATGATGATGTCTCTCGCTCCTCCCTGATACCTCTCGACAGTATCCACCGTGATGATTGCAGAATATCTTTCAGGAAGCTCCTCCATACATTTCCGAATTAAGGCAATCTGTGCCCTGTAAGGAGTGATAATTCCTATGGAAGTAGTGTTTATTTCCATATTGTTCAATTCGTATAAGGATATTATATCTTTCAAAATATCCACACACTTTTGGGCTTCATGGATATTGGTCTTCCAATTGATGTCCTGATCTTCGGGAGTATCAAAATAATTTTTTCTGCTTAATAAATATTTTGTCTCTTCGCTTGCTTTTTGAAAAAGGCAGCTGCCATCTGGCGATTTGTGTGAGGCAACAATGCCAGTTGGTTTTCATAAAAATGAAGGTTGGGGAACGTCATAAGCATATCATGCATCCTACCCTGCTGATGCAAAATCCCATAAGCGTGATCCCAATTATGTTCTTTGACCTGATGAAATAGTCGTTCAAAAAGAGAAGTTCTGGTATTGACAAATCCTTGGGCAGTTAACTTTTCATTTTTTATTTTACTATCTACAGCATCTTGCCCAACTACCGCAGGCAATTGCTTATGATCTCCTATCAGTATCAAGCGTTTGAATTTTGACAATAAGCCCGCAAGCATAGGTTCCAGAATCTGGGAAGCTTCATCTATGATTACAGTGTCAAATTCTTTAAGCTGAAAAAGTTCTGTTTTGCCTGAAATGCTGGAAACAGTGGAAACAAAAATTCGATTTTCTTTTAATAAAGCCAAAATTTCATGTCTGGTTTTAAGGCTTTTTACTTTTTGATCCAACAACTGAGTGGCAAATTTTTCATTAGTGGCCATCCTGCTTCCTATGCGCAGATATTGATTTCTATATGTATCGTCAATGCTGATGATGGCTTCACAAATCTCATCTACTGCACGATTTGTATATGCCAGCAGCAAGATATTTTCCTTTGTATTATGGTGCAAATACTTCACCAGATTTTTTAGCATTACTGATGTTTTGCCTGTGCCAGGTGGTCCCCAAAGCAAAAAATAGTCTTTAGCACAGATCATTCTTTTTAGTAAAGCCACCTGATGGTCAGTCATGTAGTCGTCAACATCAGGATTTACTTCAGATTCATCCGTCTTCGCAGGTATCATCATGCCGGAAAACATCTTTCTATACTCAAATGGTGCTGCAGCCCACAAAAAAAGATTTTTGTACATCTGATTAAATCCACTATCCAGATTGTCCAATTCAAGGCACCATCTTTCGTTTCCTTCGAAAAGTGATTGATTATATTGCCTGTTTCTAAGTTTTATTTCAACATGATTGGAATTGATTTCTGTGATGGTACATTTAAAAATCTGATTTTTTAAAACCGGTCTGGTTTGGTCCTCCAGCATTGGATATAACACTGCGATATCCCCACTCCTGAAATTTACGAGCGTAAAATCATTTTGATCCCTGGAGAATGTAATGTATGGATCAATTTGGTTTGATTGATTGGAATTAATGACCAAACCAGACAATAGTTCAAATCGCTCTCTTTTTTCATCATCTGATTCGAGCCACATCGCTGCATGTCCATTGGATTTGTTCAAGCCATGTACTCCTGTCTTTGCCAAAGACTGTTCGCGGGCTATAAATGCCGTATAGTGATCAAAATATGCTTTTTCAACTTCATTCAGAGTACTATAAATATTATGAAAATTTTGAATATCTTTTAGATTAAATCCCTTAAGCTTAGGAAAATTTTCTGGTCTTATATAATTAAGAATGGTGTGGTCAATATCAGCATGTTTTAACTTTTGTTCTATAGCCATCAGGTCGTTTCTGAGTTTCATGGCTTCATATTGCTGAGCTCTCACAGGCGGCGCAAAACGCATAGGCTTATCTGATTCCTTTGAGTACAAAATATAATTAAAGGATTTAGCACGGGTTTGAAATACAGACCTGATCAGCAAATCATAGAGCAGGGTCTGTATATAATGACTTGCATTGATGCCATAAACATTAGGTCTGAATGTTTTACCACTTTTTAGCTCAACAATATCATAAACAGGTTTGCCTTCTTTCTGGTGCAACAAGTCAAGTCTCCCCTGGATACCATAATCACGGGAGTAAAATGATGGTTCAAGAAAAATTTGACTCCTATGGATTCCAAATCTATTGAATTCACTTTTTACAGCATATCGAAGATTTTTAAAATGTTCCTTCAATTTTTTTACAACATCCATCACCTCAGTATCATCCATCATGGCCCAACCCAGTGGTTGCGACCTGAACAACGCTGGTAATATGGTACCGAATTCTATATCAGGAGAAGTGATTAGTTCATCAAGCAGTTGATTGACCATATTTCCTGTCAGCAGGGCAGAAGTTGCTTCAGATGGTTTGAATTTTGAAATCAGATATAAAAATGGCTCCGTACCAAAATCTTTGAAACACTCTGTTATAGCTGTCACATCTACCAGATGATCCGGCTGTACTATCAATGCTGAAGGAATATATATACCATCGTCCCTTATTTCAACATCGATCAGGTTGATATGTATCGGGAGTACAAATGTCTTGCAAAGTGAATCTACATTGGTATTGAAAAGTTCATTTTTATCATGTACGTCATAAAGAGCCTCCTTTTGAGTGTCCGGATCGGCATCATCATAAAACAAAAGATGCTTTTTATCAGTATCAACTTCAAACAACACAGCTTCTACAACATGTCGGAATCCTACGATTTTTTTCTTGTCTTTTTTGAAAGTTTGTACAACCTGTTGCTCTGTATCTTTGAAACTTTCATGAACGGGGACTTGCCAGATTTCCTGCAATAATTTGGTACAAATATAAATTCCAAGAATAACGTAAGTCTCTTCATTATATTTCCTGATAATGCTTCGTTCATGTCCCTTTCTGAAAACATGGCTCAAATGTAAAGTTTGACCTGACAGCTGATATTTTGCACCCACAAAGGCTAACCTGGAAAATAAGGTCGTAAAATTAAGTCTGTCGGTTGATGTTGCTTCTTCAAGAATTAATGTAAAACACTCGAATAAAGCCTTATTTTTCTGAAATGAAGTCCAGGCGTCCTGCCTCCATATTGTCAGCAGATTCTGATGTAACACTTGTATATTTTCAGCCTGTTCCATACATTTTTATCCGTAAAATTAATCAAATTAGCCATTTTCTGGTAGTACACAGAATAAATATAAGAATAGGAATGTTTTCCCTTTTCTTTTTTTATTTAGAAAACAGGAGACCAGTTGCCTTTACGACCTCCGGTCTCCTGCCATTTATTATGCTGATCGTGCTATTCTGAAAAACTCATTGACTACAATCTCTGTAACGTATTTTGTATTTCCATCTTTATCTGTATAAGATCTGTTGGTCAGCTTGCCCTGGATAGCCACTTCCGATCCTTTACTGAGTGATTCAGCCATAAGTTCTGCTGTTTTGCCCCATGCTACCAGATTGTGCCATTCGGTTTGTTTTACTTTTTCGCCTTTGTTGTTGGTATAGTAATCATTGGTAGCGAGTACTAAGGCAGCTTTTTTATTTCCATTGTCAAAATTGGTGAGTACTACATCTTTACCCATGTTACCTATTAGCTGAACTGAATTTTTAAGTGAACTTGTCATTGTATTACGATTTTATATTTTTAAAAAATTAATGATGATAAATAAAGATTTTTGAAATGATGAGTTAAAACGGAACAGCTTCTTTTACTTCTTCCACTTTTTTTGTGAGCTTGAAAAAATCATTTACAATGACTTCTGTCACATATCTGGTAGTGCCCGCAGTGTCTGTAAATGTTCTGTTGGCTAATTTGCCATGCACTGAGATTTCCGTTCCTTTCTTTACTGATGCTGCAAGCTCATCTGCAGTCTTGCCCCATGCGACCAACTTGTGCCAATCTGTCTGCTTTACCTTTTCACCATTTTTGTTGGTGAAGTACTCATTTGTAGCAAGGATGAGCGTGGCTTTTTTATTGCCATTTTCAAAAGATGTAAGTACTACGTCTTTGCCTGCGTTACCTACCAACTGCACTGTGTTTTTAATGTTTGTATTCATGATTTAAAAAAATTTGTGTCCGTGATACGTGTATGATTTTTTATTAGTAGCCCGGACGGGTTAAACAAAATTTTGATCTTTCGATCGGTTGACGATGCAAAGATGTGGGGAGCCGAATTCCAGATCCGTTTAATATACGTTTATATACGTTTGTATTCGTATCTATATGTGTACAAATTATTTATATAAGACATATTCCACTGATTACGTGTATGTTATATAACTTTTTACTAACTTATGGAAAATAAATATTTTTTCCATTTTTTATAAAAAAAATTTCAGAGATATAAAATTTGGGCTTTGAATTAAAATTTGGACAGGCATAATGATACTCTTTGATAGTGGGATCAAGGATAATAAGATAGAAAATGTTTGGGTTTTCTATTGATGTAGAATACTTTTGCGATACCATTAAGTATGGTTTTATACCAATATGGTGATACTAAAAATAAATAACCAAAAAACGGCTGATGTTCTTTGAAGACTTCTTCTTATGATACAAATAAAAACCTGTACTAAAAACAATATTGATGAATTATTAAAGGTGTTTACACAATCTTACCTGGAGCATTATACACATTTCTGGACTGACCACGGAGATGCTTACATAAAAGCGAATTTTAATCCTGATCAACTAAGTAAGGAGATCGCTCATCCAAATTCTACTTTCTTTCTTATCAGTCATGGTTCAAGATCAGTAGGAATAATAAAGATCAACATGGATCAATCAATGAATCCATATACTGCAGGTGAAGCTTTAGAAATAGAAAGGATATACTTGCTTAAAGATGTTTCAGGAAAAGGTGTGGGTAAAGCGGCAATACACTTTGTAAAAGACTTAGCTATAGAAAAAGGAAAAAAATGTATTTGGCTCAAGACTATGGAAAAAAGCCCCGCTATAAATTTTTACATAAAACTGGGCTTCAGAGTTATAGAAGAGATGAATCTGAATTTTAAGTATATCAAACCGGAATATCGGAAGATGTTTGTGATGCTACTTGAGATGTAGTATTAATGATTGAGGAATTGTAAAAAATGAAAAAGCCCGGACCACTTATCTATCAGCAATCCGGACTTTTATTTTTCAAAAAAAAATAGAGTATTTGACGAAATCATACTTACACTTTGATCTTACAAAACTTGCCAACAATAAAGTAAGTGTAATGCTTATTTCTTGAGGTTATCTATCTTTTTGTATAATTTAATGATTTAAGTTGACTTTCATTGCCTATTTTTATCTGACACTAAAAATACTGCATAGCTTTCTCTAACATGATATCCCGACCAGCTTTGATATCATCTATTGAATTGATAATCTCTACATCCGGACTAACACCAATCTCAGTTGATATACCACCCTTGTCCAGAAAATCGCTGACCGAAACCCTGATCTGCCAGCCATTTGACAATTGATATCCAAGATGCCCACCTGCCCCACCACCTGTTACCTGACCGATCAATGTGACATTGGGAAGACCTTTGGTCATTGCTGCAAAGTATGTCGTAGCACTATAACAACCCCGATTGATAAGTACAACTACAGGTATGTCAAAGTGAAAGTCAGCTCTCGGATGAGCATACATCGGTATTGGTTTTACCATATCATTATGAGCAGGTCCTATTTTTTCAACATATGAGCCGAGCAATGTTTTCTCCTGAACTAAAGTACCTATTAATCCGGGTACAGGATTCGAATTTCCGCCTCCATTGTTTCTGACGTCGATGATCAGCTTTGTGACTTTTGCAGCTTTGAATGCACGCAACACTTGTTCGAAAGCATTGAAATCATTAAATTTTGGCAAAAAAATGTATCCAATATTGCCATCCAATATCGCCCAATAGAGATTGCCTGACTGACCAAGCGAATCCTTTACATATCTTTTTTTAATAAGATTAGGGTCAAAATGTATGTCATAGCCATTCTTGAAGTCGTATTGCGAGCCAACTTTTTTGGGTTTGACCAGAAGGCTGTGTGCATCTTTTAGTTCGACCACCGCTGCATCCATGATAGCAAATAGTTCATCATCGGTGGTTTGTTCTTTAATTTGCGAGCTATATTTTTTATACCCTACATTCCAATCCACTTTTTTAGGCCCAAAATAGATATAGTTTTTGTCAACAAAAGTCCAAAATTCATCAAAAAGCACTTTAGGTTCGTTAGTTGGTGACTGTGCAAATGATAGTAATGAAGATGATAGAATAAATAGAGTTGCAATTATAAATGTTCTCATGAGATTATACTTTTTATTTTAGTGATTAATAGAGATAACTTGGATTTATGATAAAGTCATTGGATTGCAATTGGACAGATTTGCCATTGGCATTAGCATACATCAGCTCTCCTTGATAACTTGCCCCAATTTTAAACCTATCGGATGCATAATAGTACAAACCCAACTCGATTCTTAGACCTCGGTATCTTGAAAAGCTCACAAATTTACCACTTTTTAACATCGGAATCGCCATACCGGCTCTTGTGGGATCGAAAGTCCCTTCTTCCATATATCTACTCGGATATGGATGGCCATAGATTGGTTGAATCAAGTAAGCCAGTATGGGTGTTTCTATTGATGTTTGAACCGCAATATCTTCATCTTTTATTGTATTCGTATAACTTAGTTTCGGTCCTATAGATTGGACAATAGTATAACTTATAGCATTGTTGGTAAACATACTGCTATATACTGATTTTGGAAAATTAAGCGTGGTATTGTGGTTAGTGAAGCCGCCTATCCACAATTGATTACCTGCCTTTCTTTGATAAGAGTATCGGTGTGAAATAATCATTGAATTTAATGTGAAATAGGGATCTTTTTATGCCCTTTAACATATGTAAAATCCAAATGATGATGACTCCAGCTATTTTCTTTTCTTGATCCGAACACCATCCCATATTTTGGTGACCAATTGCTAAATGATTTTGCACTCAATCGTTGGTCATTGATTTTTGTTTTGGATATCCCGAGTCTTAGGCCAATTTCTTTACCATAAGGTATAAACGCAGCATCATTCTGCCCAAAACCTGAAGAAATCGGAAGCAAAGAGACAAATAAGAATACAATGATAGCAAAAAAGCTTCCTTCAGGTTTTTTAAGCTTGCCGATGATCTCTATTTTTCGTAAGTTAAAAGCTATAAAAATCCCGCCGATAATACCGGGTACAAACCAATTAAACACACCCGATAAAAAGTTATTAACCACAACAAATGCTGTTACAGATGCTATATATCCGCCTGATATATTGCCTATGTGCATTGTTAGCCAGTTCTTTTTGACAAAATCAATGTTCCGTAGTTGATAAAAATTTCTAATGGCAAATATCAATCCCACAAGACCTAAAACTCCAGCTACCATGTGGAAGGAACCAGAAAATATAAGCGGAACTGTGACCATCAGAATGCAAGTCACCACCATGATGATGTGAATGAGTCTGTCAGCTGAAAAAGAATGTGTAGTACTTTTATATTTTATCGCCCGTTTGCCGATGATGATAAAATAGCTGCTAAATACCCCAATTGAAAACAAAAATGGATTGTAATGATCAGGCATGTTTGCTACTATCAAAGACAATAAAATTGAACTGCCAAGTGTGTAATAAAATACTCGTCCACTAATGATGTGTGATTTGCTGCCTTTTTGCGTAATTGCAGCTACAAAACCAGCTAAAAGTGATACACCACCTAGTGCTGCATGTGCAATGATCAAGATTCTGAAAAATTCTTCGTTGTTCATACTAATTGTTTTTAGATAATTAAAATTTGATGTGTTATGACAGACTTTTGACTCTTCTCAACCTAATTCCTTTTCTTGTCTGAAAGTCAGGCAAGCATTAAAAAGAAAGACTTGAAGATGGCGCCATAACACAGCGCAAAGATGCAGGCCAAAATTTAAGTAAAAAAATGGAAGGGGTTTTTGGCAATGTTTTGTGGTGAATGGTAAGCATTGCTATTCACGTCAATCCTTGCAGTTTGCCACAAGTATATTGATATTCAATTATTTATACATCCCACAAGTAGTTGAATAAAAATTAAAAGAAAGTATGTAAAAACTCAAATCAGCATCTTCACTTTCTCCACCATGGACCTTGAGACCGGAATTTTGGTATCAATATCTGTCAGGCTAATTTTGGTATTGGTGATATTTCCTTCTATTTCTGCAATTTTGGCAGGATTGATGATAAAAGATCGATGACATCTTAAAAAAGAAGACCCAATCTGTTGTTCAACTTCACTCATGGTATTTCTCATCATTCTTTTTATGATTTTACCATTTTCATTAAGGAATAGAATGACATAATTGTCTTCTGATTTTACCAAAAAAAGATTTTCGGGAGCCACTTTTATGATTTCGTTTTTTCCTGCGCCAAAAATGGTTAAATGTTGGTATTCCATTTTGGGTTCCAAGTTTTGTATTGGTCTGTCGTCAGAAGTTACAAATTTAACTTCCTTATATTTTTGATAAATAAATAATAAATAAACAGCAACAGGCACCAATGAAATCAAGGATGCGATCCTAAAAAAATTTAAAAACTGCAACCAATTCAGAGCACCTGCAAACATGGCTGCCCAATAAAAGTAACAGGACACCTGGCATATCAAAATGATGAAAAATAGAAAAATAACTTCATCCACGACTGACCATCTACTCAATCTTAATTCACTAGTAATCAAATTAACAAAAAAATAGACCATCAATCCTGACAAAAAAGTAATACAACCATAACCAATCAGTATCCAAAATTTGTAAGGATGATCAAAATCTGATGTGCCAAATGGCTGGAAAACGACCAATACAAACACAATAGTCAAACTAATTGCAGATATAACATTCAAAAATGAGAGAAACGAAGGCTTTGGAAATGGTGTTTGTCGCAGACTCATGTTTATCATTGAAGCTCCAAAAGTAGTGAAAAGTATCTGTAGCGACGTGAATTTTTTTGAATTTACAAGCAAGAGCCACATTGGTCAATGTTGCTGATTTAGCATTTACTTATTACCTAAATATCTAAATATCTAAAATGAGTTCCGTAATGAAGATCAAAAGTACAATAAAATAAGCATTTTTGACGACAAATCATAGCATCGCTATGGTGCGAAGTCAAAAATGAACGTAGTGCCTTATTTTGCAGTAATTTTGGTCTGGAATAGGAAATTCATTTTAGATTTTTAGGTAGTATAAAATACTAGCCAAATTATTTTCCTTCCAAAGAAATATACCTGCATTACCTTCTTTTATGTAATAGAAATAACGTTCGGTTGAATTTTGAGATTTAATAATTTCATCTTTCTTATGTCACACAACTTCGCATTTGTCGACAAAATCCTCCCAAGCATCTTTGGGTGCATCAAAAAATACATCAAAGGAAGATTTTAAAAGTGGTACAAATTGACGAGTTTCATTCATTGTCTGTTTATTAACTATAAAACTATTCGAGGTTTCTATCTTACAAGCATTGGTGGTAACGCCAAGCACTGGCGACAGACGCAGCGATAGCAAGTCTGTCCGTCCAGTGCATTGTTCTCACCAGTATTTTTATTTAACATATGTTTCATCGATTGTTTTCTTTATTTTTCCTATTGTTTCAATTTCTAGGCTTCCTATGATTTTAACAATTCTCAGCTTATCAATCGTTCTTATTTGATCGACTGCTGCCATTCCCTTTACATTATGATTTGATATGCTAATCCTTGTGGGATATTTCTTAGGCGTTGACGTGATTGGAATAATTACAATTGTGTTTAGATAGTGATTCATTTCATCGGGTGATATTACCACACATGGTCTTGTTTTACTTATTTCGCATCCCAGAGTTGGCTCTAAATTAACAAGGACAATTTCATATTGATTAATTTTCATTCCCATTTTGATTCTTCTTCAAAGATATCTTGAATCAATAACTCATCATGTCCATTTTTTCGCATTTCTTTGAAAGATTTTGCCCAATCGCTTCGTGGTTTTGTAATTGGTTCTATTATGATGAAGTTTTCTTCCATCCTCATATTTACAGTATCCCCGATTTCATACTTTTCTAGAATAGTTTTACTTAACCGTAGTCCCTTTGAATTACCTATTTGAATTATTTTGGTTAGCATATTAAATTTTTTTTTGCAAAGTTATTACATTGTAATCACATATCCAAATTTATTTTAATGGTGAGAAAGAGATGATTGACACCAAATGGCGTATATCCCTGATACAAATGTAATCTCTTTTTTCAAATACCCAAGTCATAGATAGGACTTTTTGCTTCAGATTACATTTATCCTGTAATCCCGCTAAAGACGGGACAAGTTATGGGTATATATGGCTGAGGTTTCAGGAGAGCTATAACCTAGTGTTCTGACTAGATAATAAGCCACAAAGCCCAATTCTGATAACAACTATTACGATGGCGCGACTAAGGATATGTGGCCATCAATCACTTTTGGATATGTACTTTAACCGAACCCATCAGGTTACGAACTGTGAATGATTGGTAGTTTTTTTATAAAAACTACTGATCAGACTAAATGTCACATCAAAATGAGAGTACCACAATATCAATTGCGGCTAGAGAAGAATTTGTGTTTGTACGTACTGTGGTGTGAGACCTGCCTGCCGGCAAGGCAGGGGAGCTCCCTATCAGCTTAGGTTTGTTCTCTTCTATTGTTCGTTGAAAAAGTCTTCATCTATTTGTTTTATTTCATAAGTATTGTCTTTACTTGAATTCCAACATTAAATTCATGCATTAATGTCACTAATTTTTGTCCGTCAATACAAATTATTTTGTGATGAGCAGAACGTGCTTTTTCAAGGGCTTTTTCATCAAATTCTGAAGTAGTCACGAATACACCTTTATTTGTGTCACCGCTCATTGCTCCAATGAAATTTCTAATATCCTTTTCTCTTACTTTTCCTTCATTAAATCTTTTAGCTTGAATATAAATTTTGTCAAGTCCGAGTTTGTCTTCATTTATTATTCCATCAATTCCACCGTCATTTGATTTTGGTGTTTCTATAAACTCTCCATAACCCATTTTTTTTAGCAAACGAAGCACAACTTTTTCAAAGAAATAAGGGTCAATGTTTTTCAGTTTTTGCAATAACTCAATTTTGATTTCACTTTCGATTCTGTTAAATCCTTCGTCTATCAGGTCTTGTGGAGATGAAATATTTATGTTTTGTTCGTTTTCGTTTGAGTTGGAATTTTTTTCTTGTTTGTAAAAGTCAAATAATGAACTTTCATTTTCAAGATCCCTAACAGTTAAGTTCGATGAATGATTTTTACCTTTATCTGTAATTTGGACTTGACCACGTTCCGGAAAAGAAATGTAGCCACCTTTTTTAAGGTAAGATTTTCCCCAAGCAATTCTGTTGTCGATAAGTAAGTCACCTGATTTTGTCTCTAACTTCAATTGTACTTCGCTTAGCCCTAAGTAAAATCTTGCTTTTACTTCTTCAATTAATTCCCTTGATTTTAGAATCCTACCATCTTTTAAAACTTCAAGAATTGGAATGAACGTTTCGTTAAATTTTGGTATATCCATTATACAATTTGGCTATCATTTTTATAATGTCCTACAACTTTATATCACACGCACAAAACTAATCAGAACTTTCGGGTTTTTCAAAATGCATGTATACGATTTTGAAACGGTTATATTCTTTACAGTTTGAAAGTATCACCCATTTTTGCTATATTAAAACCTTTTAAAAGCAGATCTTTTGTTTGGGCACTTTCAGGATCCAGCAATGGGTTTGTATGATTGAAATGCAAAAAATGAATCTTTGACTTTTCTCTTTCCGGAAGGTTCTTAAATAGTTCCAAACTCTCCACGACAAATGGATGGGGTATCTCCGCGATATTTCTATTATTGACTTCCGTGCTGTCATAGAATGTAGCATCAAGAAATGCTATGTCCACTTTTTTGATTTCTTCAACAATATTTTTTCCCCACAGATGCCATTTGTCAATATCGGGTATGAACAAGGCCTTTTTGTTTTTTCCTGATATGAGCAGTCCGATGGTTTCAGAATACTCGGCCCTGTGTGGTACCAGAAATGGTGTCAATGTCAGACCTGAAGATATCGGTATGGCAGTCTCATGACCTATGATTTTTAAATCAATGTTTTTGAGCTTTACTAATTGATTCCAGGGTCCATTGTTTGTTATGAACTGATACATGCCGGGCATGACAGAGACAGGAACATTTTTTGTGTTCATGGCTTCTCTGCCGAGGTACATCAATCCGGTATAGTGACCTATGTGCGCATGTGTGATGATGATGTGTTCAGGAATGTCATTTTTTGTTTCGGGTGCGAGCTTTGAAAGTATTTTTATCTGATGTGATATGTCAGGTGTGGCATCTATCAGAGTCCTGCTATTGGATATGGGGTCATAGATGCCCAGCGACACCACCTTTCGGCTTGGGTCAGGATGGTCCCACAGGTGATTACAGCATTTTTTTCTGCACCCTATATGTGGTGATCCTGCATCCTGCAAAGTGCCTAAAACTATCAGTGTAGCCGCAGAATCTCTTGTTCCGCCCGTGGATTGTGCCACCATTGTTCCTGTTATAATCAGTAGCAGGCAACAATAGCTCATCGTGCGGATCAATGGTTTACTTTTCAGGTGCATACAATTGTTCAAAACACTTTTCAATCAGTTTTTTTGTGGCAGCTATACCTTCATCTTCACTGAGTGTATTTCCTTCATACTCTACACCTACAAAACCATTGTATCCGGCATTTTTTACGATTTCCATCATACGCAGGTAGTCTCTTTACCTGGTTTGACACAAAAGTTTCCGAAATCAGGTAGAGTACCTACATTCGGCTTATCAATCCTGGACATAACGGAAGCCAGCCATGTGCCATCTGATGAATAACCACCATGATTTTCCACGATGACATTGATATTTTTAGTTACAGCATAGTCAGCGAGGGCTGATAAACCTTTGACTGCGGCGTCAGCTACCTGCTCTCTGCTGCCTTCGCCATGTGCATTGACTCTGATGGAGTGGCATCCCAGATATGCAGCCGCATCTACCCATTTGTGGTGATTTTGGACAGCAGCTTCTCTTTTAGTGTCGTCGAGATCCGCAAGATATCCTTCACCATCTATCATGATGAGCAGTTGCTTCACACCAGCTTTTTTGGCATTTTCTGTCATTTTTTGAAGATATGCAGTATCGGTCGCTTTGTCCTTAAAAAAGACATTGACATATTCGATTCCTTCAAAACCCATTGAGCCTGCTTTGGCAGCAAAATCCAGATTGTCCATTTTATTGCCTTGCAGAGCTTTGTGAAAAGACCATTGGGCAAGAGAGATTTTCATTTTAGTGGTATCGGCTGTATTATCTGACATATCTGAGTTTTTTTGTTCTCCCATATTTTTACATGATATCATCGATAATATTATTACAAAGAGTGGTACAAATTTTATCATTTTGATTATTTTTTAGGTTTATGATATATATAAATTTTAAAATGTGATTAGTTATTGTAAAAAAGCTATGGTTCAGGGCTCTCAATACTATAAGACATACACTTTGCCTACAGTGTCATACCCGATACATCCCTGATAAGGACCCGGTACAGCAAGAAATGCGCCTAAACCGCCTTGAGCACCAACTTCACTTGTAAAATAGCCAGTGATAGTTGCATCTTTTATCTGTGTAAAGATATGTTTTTTATCATTTTCTTTTGGGCCTTTTGTATTACTATTTTCTTTATCAGTTTTTATTTCATCCACGATCATTCCCAATATTGATTCTCTTTCTTCAGGGGTAAGGGCAATAAATGCTTTAGAAAATTTAAGTTTGGACTTTTCATCAAAAATCATCAGGTCTCCTAAAAACTTACTTTTTTCTTCTTTACTGTAAAAATTATTTAATAATTCATCTATATACCTATGGCAAAGGGCATCTTTTGCCCCAGGTGTATCTGTCGAAGGAAGGATTGTTTCACATAAATCTGCCAATAAATCTGACTGCCCCATACTCAGTGTCTTCGGAGTCCAGTCCGGGCTTTTGTCTGCTTTGCATCCCTGAAGTATTGCCATCGCAGTGCCTCCTGCCAATGAATAGCCCAGGATTATGCTGGATATTTTAAGGATTTCTCTTCTGTCCATCTTGCAAAATACTTTTAAATTATAAATTACCTTTTTTAAGTTCTTCTACTGCAAAGTTTGCAGCTCTTGCAGTAAAAGCCATGTAAGTGAGCGATGGATTGACACATGCTGATGATGTCATAAATGAACCATCTGTGGCAAATACATTTAGCACAGAGTGTACCTGATTCCATTTGTTGAGCACAGATGTTTTGGGATCCTTACCCATTCTGGCAGTACCCATCTCATGTATACCCAAACCGGGATTGTATTTATTTTCCCATGTCTGAACATCTTTCAGTCCTGCGGCTTCAAGCATTTCAGCAGCGGCTCCAGGCATATCTTTTCTCATTTCGAGTTCATTGGTTTTTAGCTCTACATCCATCACCAATGTAGGCAAGCCATATATATCTTTGAGGGCTTTGTTTAACGATATTTTGTTGTCGTGGTAAGGCAGCATCTCTCCGAAACCATTGATGCCAAATACCCAATCACCAGCCTGACCTATCGCATCCTTAAGTTCTTTTCCATAATTGGCTTCTGCTACATATCTTCCCCATCCTTCTCTGCTACCACCTCCCTGATATCCATAACCTCTTATGAAGTTGGGCATTTTGGAAGCTGCGTCAATATTTCTGAATCTTGGTATATAAATTCCATTGGGTCTCCTGCCATGATAGTACTTATCCTTAAACTCGTCAGAACGCCCCCGGGCCCCAAGGCTAAAATGATGGTCCATCACATTGCAACCCAGCTCTCCGCTGTCATTTCCAAATCCCTGAGGAAATCTGTCTGAAGTGGAGTTGAGAAGAATCTGAGCCGTTCCAAAAGCCGAGGCACACAAGAAGATGACTTTGGCATAATATTCCTTCACTTCTTTTGTCTCTGAGTCAAGTATTCTGACACCTTTTGCCTTTTTGCCGGATTCATCCAGGATGATGTCGGTGACGATGGAGTATGGTCTCAGAGTCATATTACCCGTAGCTTCGGCTGCGGGTAGAGTAGCGGCATTGCTGCTGAAATAGGCTCCAAATGGACACCCACGCATACATCTGTTTCTTGTTTGGCATGTACCTCGTCCGTTATGACCCCCTTCTGAGGTGATATGCGCCGTGCGACCGATCGTCATATCCCGACCCAACTTTTGTTTGATTCGTTCTTTTACTTGCTTTTCGAGACAGTTGAATTCCATAGGAGGCAAAAACTTGCCATCCGGAAGCTGCTTATATCCTTCATTTGAACCCGAAATACCTGCAAAAGTCTCCACATAATCATACCATGGGGCTATATCTTTATATCTCACAGGCCAGTCTACGGCGATTCCATCTTTCAGGTTGGCTTCGAAGTCCATATCACCCAACCGATACGATTGTCTACCCCACAATAGGGATCTGCCTCCCACATGATATGCTCTGATCCAGTCGAAAGGTTTGGTTTCCGTATATGGGTGTTCTGTGTCCTTGGGCCACCAGTGCTGATACGCCGGTGTGATGGTGTACCCGGTTCTTTCCTGAATTTTGTAATCCTTCATTTCTTCAGGCGTCAATCGGTTGCGGTTTGGCAATTCCCAGGTTTCGAGATTTGCAGTAGGGTAGTCAAGATGCCTGACCATTCGCCCTCTCTCCAAAACCAGAGTTTTTAATCCTTTTTCGCATAGCTCCTTGGCTGCCCATCCGCCACTGATACCTGAGCCCACTACGATAGCGTCATATGTCACTTCATTTTGTCCTTCGCTGTTGAAATACATTTTTATGGCTTTTGGCTCTCAGTCATTTGCCTTGAGCATTTTAAAAAATTAATGGATAAAAGTACTGCTTGATTTGATAAAAAGTTTCCGATTTTCAGGCACAGTAAAAATTCAATTTTTACACATCACAGATTCTGATGGCTTTCTCAAGAGCCTTTTCTTTTTCTTTTTCTGTCTTACCTGTAGGCAGGAATTCCTGAGCAACATATCCCTTATATCCGGTTTTTGCGATGGCCTTCATGATGGCTGGATAGTAGAGTTCTTGTGTTTCGTCTATTTCATTCCGGCCGGGAACACCTGCTGTATGATAGTGGCCAAAATATTGATGGTGGTCTCTGATCGTCCTTATGATATCGCCCTCGCTGATCTGCATATGATAGATATCGTACAGCAATTTAAAGTTAGGTGATCCGAGTTTTTTACAAAGTTCAATGCCCCATTGGCTGGTATCACACATATAGTCTTTATGATCTACCTTACTATTGAAGAGTTCCATTTGTATGATCACTCCTTTTTTTTCTGCAAGACCTATTATTTTTTTCAGACCTTCTACACAAGTATTCATACCTGTCTCGTCCGCCATTCCATTTCTGTTACCACTGAAGCATATAAGATTTTTGTATCCGGCTTTGGATACCAATTCGATGTGTTCTGTATAATTTTTTATCAATTGCTCATGATATTGTTTGTCATTCCAACCTTTGGTCAGGCCTATTTCTGCACCATTGCACATAGATGAATCTATTCCGTGCTTTTTGAGAATATCCCACTCCTTGGGACCTATCAGGTCGATAGCGTTGAAGCCCATCTTTTTTACAAGGAGACATAATTTTTCGAGAGAAAGATGGCCATATGTCCACCTGCAGACAGAATGGTTGATGTTATTTTTCAGTTTACTATCCAATGTCTCCGGAAGTGAGTATAATGTACTCCCTGCTGTGATCATGGCACTTGCTGCTATCATGCTGTTTTTGATTACCTTTCGTCTGTTCATTGTGAAAAATGATTGTATTTAAATATGGTGGCGAAAGGTATTTAATTCTGAATTAAAACAGATAATTATGAACAAAAATTTTATAAATAAAAAATCATATGAGCCGGAGTTTTAAAACATTAGATAATAAACATCGGTTTTAATGTGCATTAAACTTATTCAAACTTGAATACATACCACATTTTAAACGGAGATTGTTTGGCTGATAAGCTAAAGAAAACAAACTTGAATCATAACTTCATTATATTCAGAGAGTGTCTGATAGCAGGAGATGTTGATGCTTCAAATATTAATGAACTATGGGAAATTAGGGCAAATTTTATTGCAGGATCATATGATACCACCAAAGAAATGTATTTTGAACATACGGTAAAGGAATTTGAAAAGCTTAACTCATTGCCCGATTGTGCAGACGTGTGCCTGTGGTTTGAAGATGATTTATTTTGTCAGGTCAATATGTGGTTCATTTTGTCGTACCTTGCCGAACAACCGACTTTGAATCTTTTCAGAATATTTCCTTTAATAGTCGATGACAAGGATCGTTGGAAAGGATTTGGCCTGTCCCAACCTGAACAACTTGAACAAGCATATGACTCAAGAGTTAAGTTTTGTGTATATGATATATTGTTGGGAAAAAATTTATGGAAGGCATATTGTTCTAATGACCGGGAGCAGCTTAAAATATTATCAAAAACGAACTCCACATGTTTCAGATATCTTGAGGAAGTTTGCCAGGCGCAATTGGATAGATTTGCGGACGATGGCAGTTTGGATCGACCACATAAACTCATTAAAGAATTAATAAAATCTGGTAATAGTGATTTTGATGAAGTTTTTTTTGAATTTTCAAGCAGGGAAGGCATATATGGCTTCGGAGATTTGCAGGTAAAAGAGATGATAAAATACTTTTTAGATCAAAGTAAATAAGATGTTTAAATTTTTATTGCCTTAAAATCAATGTATTATGTACCTGACTTCAAAACAATCGCCTTATTTAGCTCGCGAAATGCGTTGATTATTTTATTGCCAGAACCATAATCTCTTGATTTACAACTAAGAAAAATTTTAAACATACTCTAATGGGTTAAAATATGTAGTTCTTATGACAAAGTGAAATCGTTCCGAATAATTTATTTTTCGACTTTCTGGCGCATACTAAGTAGAAAAGCTTAGTTTTACATTTCATACAGTGGGTGTTGTCCAATAAATTAGAACCAATCAATATTCAAATAATGGTCATAGCGAGTAAAATTCTCATTGCTTTAGTTGCTTTAGAGCACTTATATATCCTGTACATCGAAATGTTTGCATGGGAGACTATAGGGAGAGCAGCCTTCAAATCTATACCAAACAACCTGTTCAAACCTACTAAAGTAATGGCGGCCAATCAGGGATTGTACAATGGTTTTTTGGCTGCAGGCTTGTTTTGGGCTATCTCCATCAGTGATGCAGATTGGTCAAAAAACGTTGCAATTTTCTTTTTAACCTGTGTAATTGTAGCAGGAATTTATGGCGCATATACAGTGAGCAGAAGGATATTCATCTTTCAATCTGTTCCTGCTATAGTTGCATTGATTGTTGTGCTATTGAGCTAATGATTCAATGTAACAGTTGTAAGGTAAGACTTTTACTATAAGTACTTACACAGAACAATTTGTAAAAATAATTCCTACTCACCGCCACCTGCTGCTTCGGCGGCGATGACTTCCTGATTTATTTTTTCTACTTCCTTATCTATGTAATAAAGACTTGCTCCACCTTGACCAATGATTTTTATCCTGTCCAGGATGGTTCTGATCACAGCTTCTTCTTCTCTTTGTTCGTCCACATACCACTGTAAAAACTGTTGAGTATTGTAGTCATTTTCCTGCTGCGCCAGGAGCAAAAGATTATGTATCGATTGAGTAACTGATCTTTCCTGATCAAAAACCTTGCTGAATGCTGTCTGTATACTCTCATAATCTAAAGGGGGCTGAGGTATCGCAGATGTCTTTGGGTGTACTCCTGATTCGCTCATATATTCGTATATCTTCAGCATGTGCATCCTTTCTTCTTCCGACTGACGCATAAAGAATTTTTTGCAACCCTGCAAAGCCTGATCATCACACCAGTAAGCAAGTGCAAGATAAAAATTGGATGCATATCCTTCATATGCTATTTGGTTGTTGAGTGCTTCCTGTATTTTTGGACTTAGATCTATCATTACCGAAATTGATTTTTTTGTTGTTAACTGAATAATTACGTATTAACTTATGCTAATGTAAATTGTTTTAATCTTATTCCCGATGTCTATAATTTAGAATTAATCTACTTACAAAAACGAATTAAAAAATCTAATAAACTGACATTTACATATTAAATATAAATTTAATTTAAATTTTATACAATCGCTAACTCATTGATTTTTTAAGTTGATGTCCTATGCTCAATACCTCTTGCACAAGTATATCAAAATCTTCTCTGATACTTCTATGGTTGGTGATAGCCACTCTGATGGCGTATCGTCCATTCAATATAGTCGAAGATGGTGACGCAATACCTTGCTCCTGCAGAGACATGACGATCTCTTTGTTCAGTCTGTCAAGGATGACTGGATCCGATATCTTTTCCGGTTCGAACCTGAAACATACGATATTTAACGGTACCGGTGCCAGAAGCGATAGTTCTTTGTTTTGAGTTATAAGTTTGGCCAGATATCTGGCCTGCAATATGTTTTTTTCGATTTGATCCGCATATTTCTGCATCCCGTTTTCCATGATACTCATCCAGACTTTAAGTGCCTTAAAGCCACGTGATAGCTCTATACCATAATTGTTAAGGCTTTCGGGGCCTGCGGCAAGACCACGTTCATGGTTCAATAGATATGACGGCTGTATGTAAAATGAATCCTGATGAGAATTTTTGTTTTTTATCAGGACGCATGCCACTTCATAGGGCATATACATCCATTTATGTAAATCAAATGCAACACTATCAGCATCCTCAATATAACGAAGTTGAGTTTGATACTCAGGTACTAATTTGGCCAAAGCTCCGAATGCACCGTCAATATGAAACCATAGATTGTATTTCGTGCAGATATCTCTGATCGACTCCAGATCGTCAATAGATCCTGTATTGACCGTGCCTACATTGGCAACAACACAATATGGGAGATATCCCTGAGAAATATCCGATTCGATGGCTTCTATCAATAGATCTGTTCTGATTTTATATTCTTCGTCGACTTTTATTCGTCTCAGATTTTCTGAACCAATTCCTGTGACTTCCACCGCCTTGGTGATACAGCTATGTGTTTCTGTACTGGCATAAATTACAGGTTTTTGATCCATACCGGCAAGACCGTTTTTTCTTACAGACCCCAACATTTGATTGCGGGCCACAATAAGGGCTGTGGTGTTGGCCAGTGATGCACCACTGACCAGCATTCCGGATGCTTCAGCTGGAAAACCCATCATTTCCTTACACCAGTTGATCACCTGAGCATCTACATACACTGCACTTTGTTCGCCTATCGTCACGTTTGGGTTCATAGCGGAAGCCAGCATATCTGCCATCACACCCGTGATAGTGCCTGTACCCTGAACCCAAGCCCAAAATCTCGGATGAATATTTCCCTTAGTGTAGGGAAAAATATGTTTCTGAAATGTTTTGTAAACAACATCTAAAGGCATACCGGAAACAGGCAGTTTTTCCTGAAGCGCAGTTTTGGAATGATCGGGAAAACTTTGCCAAACAGGACGTGATCTTACATCTTTAAGGTAGTCAATGACATCATCCATCATTCGATGGCCTGTCTTTCTTATGGTTTCCCAGTCTTCCGGGTCAAGTGTGTTATCTGTCATTTTTTGAATTACTAATGAATAATTACAAATGAAAAATTACAATGTCGTTTCGATAAGGAATTTTTCTTAGTTTTTACCCTATCTAAATCTTTCTCTTACAAGGGTAAGACTTCATAAAGATATCTTAACTAAACGACTTTGTGAATAAATAATTACGAATTACGATCTTTTTTGGCTTTAAAAATAATATTACATATACTGAACTGTCAGCCTTTTATTCCGCTGATTTTCTAGTGTACTTTATTCATACTTAATTATCTCTGCTTCGGAAGCCGATGGTTTTTTTATCTGTGACTTCAGCTTCTCTGATTTGAGTCAGAGTAGAGAGATCTTCAGGTTGTATGGTAAAATGTATCGTTTTTTTTCTCACATTTTGGGGCATAGATGCCAGTCTGAGGTTTTGATTCTTAATGATTTCCTGTATGATTTTTCTGACATCACGCGCATTTCCAAAATATTTATCCCTTTTGTGATACATATCTTTTAGTACCGCGTGCAGTACATCTTTTGCTTTTTGAGATAAATGATACCCTTCATCAGTAAGCATGCTGTGCCCAATAGATTCAAGTTCTGTTGTGGTATAATCTTTAAATTTGAGTGTTTTGTCAAATCTGGAACTCAAACCCGGATTTGCTTTCAGAAATACTTCCATATTGTCCGGATAACCCGCTACGATTACAAAAAACTTTCCTCTCAAATCTTCCATCCGCTTCAATAAAGTCTGAATGGCCTCATTGCCAAAGTCTCCCTGAAGGCCATTAAAATTGCTGAGTGCATAGGCTTCATCGATGAATAATACGCCTCCTATTGCTTCATCGATTTTTTCACTGGTTTTAATGGCTGTTTGACCTACAAATCCGGCTACAAGGCCTTGTCGGTCAGTTTCGACTATATGTCCGCGTTCAAGGATTCCTAAAGCTTTATATATCTTGGCCAGGATACGGGCTACTGTGGTTTTTCCTGTACCCGGATTACCGACAAGCACCGTATGAAGTGAAAATGCTGAAAGTACATTTTTGCCCGTCTCTCTGTAATACCTCACAAGATTGGCCATTTCGGATATCTGAGTCTTAATATTTTCAATACCGGTCATTCTGTCGAGTTCACTCAAAGCTTCCTTGAGTAAGGCTTCATCTACAGGAATATGAGGCAAAATGTTTAGCGATTCGGGCTTCAGGTCAACTACGTCAGATACCTGTATTTCTGATAGTTCGGCTTTTGAAAGCCGCAAAGGATTTTTCCTCGCCATGACGCGCAGGGCCATATTGAGTTTGGCTTTTTCGAGCAGGTCATGTACAAATCTTGCATTTCCAAAAGACTTATCTCTGTCTCTGTATGCATTGATGATGATCTCTTTTATGATTTCCAGACTTTCCGGTGTGAAGTGTATTTCTTTGCTTTCTGCTGAAGTTGACGCAATTCTGATCAATTCCTGAGGTAGATAATCAGGAAATTCATAATAGTGCTTAAATCGTGATCTGAGACCAGGGTTGGATTGGACAAAATTTTTCATCTCTTTGGGATAGCCGGCCACAATTACGGCGAGGTCGCCTTTGCCATTTGACATTTCTTTGATCAAAATTTCGATCACTTCACGACCGAAATCTTTACTGTCATCATTGGTTCTGGCCAATGCGTATGCTTCATCTATAAAAAGTACGCCACCTCTGGCTTTTTCAATGACTTCCTTGACTTTGGGTGCAGTTTGTCCTATATATTCGCCTACCAGTTCTGCCCTGTCGACTTCAGTTACATGTCCTTTTGAAAGAAGCCCCATTTTTTTATAGAGTAGCCCCATCATTTTGGCTACTGTAGTTTTACCCGTTCCCGGATTTCCGGTAAATACTGAGTGAATATCGGTTTTTTCGATTTCTTTAAATCCTTTTTCCTTTCTTAGTTTTAAAAACTCAAGATACCTGGCATGGTCTTGCACCTTTTTTTTGATTTCTGAAAGCCCGATAAGTTGATTCATTTTTTCAAAGACATCTTCAAAACTTTCTTCAGTTTGGTCCAAAGTTGTGAAAACCTGACTTCCATTGCCTGGAATTATCACTTCTGCTGCACCTTCGATGTTTTCATCTGCCACTTCAAACTGCACAGCGGCTATCAATGTATCCATAAAAACGATCTCAAGGCTGTAAAATCCTGTTTTCCACGATCCCTTTGTATTGGCACCCCAGCCGGCTGTAATTTTGATAAATTCATCTTCCTTTTTGACATTCTGCAGCCTGGTGACCTGACCTTTGAGGTCCCGGCTTTCGTTATAAAATCTCACAAACAGCTCACAGTGCCAATGATCAGTTTTTATCTTGTTCTCCAGGATTATTTCACTATAGATATATCGCGTCTCCTCACCTGAAAATGTATGGTAATAAGTCCTGTCTTCTTCCATCACATCATCATATTGTCCTTCATAGAGTTTTACTGATTGGAGTGATACATAGGGTGAAAGACTATCTATATGGGTATTTTCTCCGATATCTTCCACATAAAAATATTTGGTACTTGCTTTTTCTCCATTTATCCAGGCTTCCCAATAATAGGTGCCTTTTTTCCAGAATGATCCTTCTTTTTTATTCCCCCAACCTTCTCTGATGAAAACTACATTGTCAAATTTGCTTATTTTTTTCTTGAAGTTCAGAGCGCAGACTTGTTTTTTATTATTTTTTATTTCATAACATCTCAGTTCAATATCAGCATCCCATGTATCTCTGTCAAATAGTTTGTTGTAAAAAGATAACTCCGCATAAATGTATGTAGTCTCAAATCTGTCAAAGACTTGCCTGTATTTTTTTTTATTGTCAGCAAGCCATTCAGTAGATGAATAGACCCTGAGTTCCTTAAATTTATAATTTTTACTTTCAGACGACTGATTTTGCTCTTCCATCATTTCTTTTAGTATTATTAATAAACATACTCTAATACGAAAATACACTCTTTGAAACAAAAATCAATATTCCTGAAACATTTTTCTAATTATTTTTTGAAAATATAATAAATACATCTTATTTTTGAAAAAAACTTTTTGACAATCATCATGTCCAAGATAGTCACCTTTATTAAACTTTTGCCAAGTGATCTGTTTCACACACTTTTTCCTGATATTTGTCTTGCTTGTGATACACAACCCAAGATTAGGCAAGGTGACTTTTGTGTCGAATGTTTGCATAAAATGCCTTATACTGATCATTTTTCTCTACCGGATAATGTTGTAACAAAACATTTCAAAGGTAGAGTTAAACTGGAATACGGGGCAGCTTTATTGAGGTTTAGAGAAGGTGGTATCGTTCAAAACATGCTCCATAAGCTGAAATACAAAAAAAGAAAAGAAATAGGAGAAATATTGGGAGAAATAGCAGGCCAAAAATTGATGTCTTCACCTCTTTTTCAAAAACCGGACTTGATTATTCCTATACCCATTCACTATCTTAAAGAGAAGAAAAGAGGATACAACCAAAGTAGTATTTTTGGGAAAGCTGTGGGCAGAGTTTTGGGCGTGGAGTGCAGAGAAGATATCATTATAAAATCAAAATGGTCGGAATCCCAGACTGGTAAATCCAGAACGCAACGTGTTGATAATGTGGAAGAAGTTTTCGAGTTGATCAAACCTGAACTTATCCAGTCAAGGCATGTACTCATAGTGGACGATGTGGTGACTACCGGAGCTACTATTGAGGCATGTTGTATGAAATTGAAAGCATCTCAGGTAGGTAAAATGTCCATCTTAACTATCGCTGCTGCCAGTTAAAAATAACAAAATTTATTGCTATTGCTCAAAAGTAGCCTAAATTTATGACATGATTTTGAATGTAAGCCATCAAATGTAATGTGAATCATTTTGAAATGTATTTCAAGAACGGTCTGGATTTTATATGTAGTTAGTTAGTTAGCTTGCTGACAGACACTGCAAACAATGTAAGAGAATCCTTCTCTTACCTACCCGCTGTATTTACAACCCAAATTGCCAATTATCCTGACTACCTTTGAATTGATACCTTTTAGTCGTGGAAGATAAACCTATGACCAATCCGCCAACCACTTGTATCCCGCTGGCAATGAGCAGATTTTTCCGATGACCTTTTTCGACAAATATAAATGTATTTAGAGCCGTCAGGGCGCCTCCAATCAATAGAAGACCGCCTGTGGCACTCATCGCTTCATTCCTTTTTCTTTTTCTTTCCGATTTAATGATTTTCAATAAAGCAATATCGTCTTTGGCAAAAGTCTTTTTATAATTCTGATTTTGCCAGTCATACGAAAGTTGGGTTTGAAATGCTGCTTCCTTGCTAAATACCTGAATCTTAGTGACATCAATGGTAATACTGTCATTGACCATAGAAATTAATCTTCCTGTGACCAACGAATAATTGCAAATGTTTTTTGAAGGCAACTCCTTGCTGATATACACATCAAGAATATCAGTATGAGATATTTTCTTTTTTCCTGTTTGATTGAAAATTGAAAATTCCTGGCCTTGTGCTTGAAATCCAAGGCAGATTAGAAAGAATGTGATAGTTTTCATAAAATATGATTTTTATTTTTTTTTGTACAATTACACTAAGAATACAACTTCACAATGATCTTTTTTACAATTTCTTCCGGCATCCCTGCCGCCTTGATTTTGATGACAGACTGTTCATAATATGGTTTGCGGATTTTCATCAGATCACTGATCGTTTTTTTGACCTGGGGTTTTGTTTTGCGTTTCACCAAAGGTCTGTTTTGGTCCTGCCATATACGATCAGTGATTTCATCTGTACTTGCTTTCAGATACACCGTTTTTCCTTTTTCATTGAGCAATTTCATGTTTTCATGAAAACAAGGCAAGCCGCCACCTGTGGCCACAATGGCACTTGAAATTTTCCATGTAGCCACCAAAGTATGCTCTGCCTGCCTGAAATAAGGTTCCCCTTTGGAAGAAAATATATCTTTGACTTCCATGCCTTCTATACTTGAGATGATCTCATCTGTATCAAAAAACGGCAGTTGCAACTCTTCAGCCAGTAATTTGCCTATGGTAGACTTTCCACTGCCCATCATACCTGTCAGAAATATAAGCATAATACTCTTGTATTTATCAGGCTTAACAATTAATTCATTTCAATTTTGGTCAATACTCCGTAATGATCAGAAACAGTGCCGATGACGTTTTCTGTAAATATTATTTGCGATGCCTTGACTTTGATTCGGTCATTTTTTTTCAGGAATATGTAGTCAATCCGTCCCGGCAATGAACCACCTACGGTGTAGTATTTGCTGTTTGGTGGAGTTGTATTTGCATCCGGATTCTTTTCAAGGAATGTGTCGGTATATTCGCCATTATTGACCATAGTATTATATCCTTCACTATATGGAAATGCGCTGGTAGGATTTCCATTAAAATCTCCACAAACCATTGATACTACATTACTGTTTGATTTTTCCTTTTCACTGACCATTTTTTTCACTGCTTTTATTTGATTATTTTGCTCTTCATCTTCAGCAGAAACTCTCCAGTGCAGATGAGCAGAAAATATATTGAATTGTACATTTTTCCATCTGTATCCACCGAAAATTACTTTCCTGCTTGTGATATCATTCTTTGATGATGCTGCAGAGACCAATCTTGCTTCGTGTTCCAGGAGCTCATGTTTTGAAATGACACAGACACCCTCTTCATAAATCTGCCATCCGTAATGTGCCCAATCCCACACCATATTGTATTTTTGTTTATATTTTTTATTGATGATTTCTGTAATCTTGATAGCCATGTTATCATTTCTCAAGGCTCCGGAGCTGATGGGTGCATTTCTGTTTTGGGCACATTCCTGAAAAGCTACAAAGTCAACATCAAGCTTTCCTATGACGTCTGCCACCATATACAATTTTTGATTTTGTTCTGTTTCCTGGTAGGTGTGCAGATTGATTGTAAGTATAGTCAGTTCATTTTCCTTTTTATCTAAGAATTCATTCTGAATATTAGCAAATGAAGTCTCTGAATAATTCAAGTCAACAACAATTGAATCGGTAACTATGATTTCGGTCAGGCTGAGCATTTTGATAGTGATAGTATAGGTACCTGGTAGATTGTATTGATGTTTTTTAGTAAATGTACTTAAGTCAGTCTTGGACAAATAAGAAATATCATCATCACCCCAATGAATTTCTGCGCCTTGGACTTGATTTTCCTGATCGGTTACAACTCCCTTCAACTCCACATTCAAACCCATTTTTTGGATTTCAAAAGATATAGAAGGACGATTGTCTGTTTTTTGGCAACATAACAGACAAATGATACATATAAAGCTTAAACTAGTATTTCTCCACACTATATATAATTGCAATTTTTGTTAAAATTGATAATATCTGAAAGATCCTTTTTGAGAATTAAGTTCAAAGATAGGCAAATTAATGATTTTCATTTTCTTTTTTCGGAGTAGGTGTGTATAACAGCACTTTTTCAGTGTTCTTTTTAATAATTGGTAAAAAACGTGGTTGAATTTGGGTGGGTCGTCTCAAGCGTAGCTTGACAGGCTCTTTAGGGAATGAGGGTAGCGAGGAAGAAAATATGAATTTGTGCAGTTTGTTATACAGACTCGGAACAGAGTAGGTGAAAGAGTATGTTTGGATTACTATGTTTTAGCGAAAAACAGAATATTTTTGTTTTACAATCAGAAAATTTAATGCAATTTATCTTTCGGTTATACAGAATATATTAAATAATATCATATGTATATCTTATTTATATTCAATAAGTAATTGAATTGATGTATTTTTCAGTAAAGTCTTCGTATAAAATCTTAAAAAAAAGTTAAATAAAAAGTGGCAAAATGGTAAAAATTTTCGTTCTATTGATATACTAAGTAAAGTTAAAGTAGTATCTTTACGGAAAATTTAAAAGTGTCATTTTGACACGATGATTTTTTAAATTATTAGCCACATGAAACGTTTAGGGTCGGATGTATCCTTTATTTTATTTGATTTTCATGGTTTGTGCTATTAAAGATATGGCTTTAAAAACAAAATAATAAACACATGGAAATCAAGTTAAAATCTAAAAGTTTTATTTTAATTTTGGCGGCATTGTTTTTTAGCGCATCAGCTGCATTTTCGCAAAAAACTATCAAAGGTGTAGTTAAAGATGCTTCAAACAATGAAACACTCATAGGCGCCAATATTCTTATCCCAGGTACTTCTATCGGTACTATTACTGATCTGGATGGGGCTTTTACTCTGGATGTGGCCAGTACAGACAAGACGATTGAAATTAGTTACACAGGTTACACCACTTATGTATTAAATTTAACCAATGAAAGTGAGTATACTATACTACTTTCACCCGGTCAAATCATCGAAGAAGTTTTGGTTATAGGTTATGGTACCATCAAGAAGTCAGACAAAACAGGTGCTGTAACTTCAGTAAATTCTGGTGAGCTCAACACAGGTCGTCTTTCTGATCCGATAGAAGGCCTTCAGGGTAAAGCTGCCGGTGTTACCATTTCAAAACAAGGTGGTGACCCCAACAGTGGTTTTTCAGTAAATATCAGGAGTGCTTCAAGTTTTACCTCAGGCACAGGACCATTATTTGTCGTGGATGGTGTACCGGGTGTAGACCCCACTACGATTGCTCCTTCCGATATTGAATCTTACAACGTACTGAAAGATGCATCTTCCACGGCTATATATGGATCAAGAGGTGCCAATGGTGTAGTCATCATCACTACAAAAAGTGCTTCTAAAAAAGAAGGAGATAACTTAGTCATCGATTATTCATCTCAGGTATCTATAGACAATGTTGCGAGAAGATATGACCTATTGACGGGTGATCAAATAAGAGATTTTGCTAAAAAAACGGGACGAACATTTATAGATAATGGTGCAAACGTGGACTGGCAAGACGAAATTTACAGAACAGGATTGACCCAAGATCACAACTTGTCCTTTATGAATGGAACAAAAAATGCAAGTTTCAGAGCTTCTATTTCTCATATGAATATAGAGGGAGTCATCAAAGGGTCTTCAAAAACCAGAAATATCGCAAGACTAAACTATACTCAGAAAGCTTTTGATGATGTTGTTACCATCAACACAAGATTAGCGGGAACGATAGAAAAAAATGATTATATCAATTATGGCGGAGGTTCATCACCGACCAATGTAATTTATCAGGCTCTCCGAAGATCTCCTACTGACAAAACGCACAATGACAATGGTACCTTCTACGAAACAGATAGATCTTTCCAGTATTTCAATCCTTTGGCCATCATAAACGACATTCAAAATGAAAGAGATGCCAAAAGACTGCTCGGAAATATCTCCGTAGATGTAAACTTCCATAAAAATGTAAAAGGATGGGTGAATTTAGCTTATACCAGAGATGATGATGAATCAATATACTTTGAACCTAAGTCTACTGCATCCAATCAAACAAGCGGTTTTGGTCGAAGGTCATACAATAACAAAAACAACCGACTTTTAGAAAGTACCTTGACGTATGTAAATACATTCAAAGAGAAACACAATTTTTCATTGATGGGAGGATATTCATGGCAAATAGATCAATTCAATGGATTTCGTGTTTCAGCCAGAAATGCTACTTCAGACTATATTGGTGCTAATAATCTTGGAACTTTCCTTGATTTAGAAACAGATAGGCCTTTCGGATATAAAAGAGAGGATTTATTGATTTCATTCTTCTCACGTGCCATGTACGATTATCAGGGCAAATATCTGGCATCACTTAGCTTGAGAAGGGACGGGTCGAGTAAGTTTGGTGCCAACAATGATTGGGGTTGGTTCCCTTCAGCATCTTTCGGATGGAATATCATTGAAGAACCTTTTATGAAAAATCAGAAGGTATTGGACTTGCTAAAACTCAGAGTAAGTTATGGATTGGCTGGTAATCAGAATATTCCAAGTGACGCTGAGAAAATTTTATTCGGACCGGGAGGAGTTGCAATAAATCCGGAAACAGGGGCTGAAGTTATCAATTATGTTGTCTCAGGTGGTACCAACCCAAATCCAAATCTGAAATGGGAAACCAACGCTGAAACAAATTTTGGGATTGACTTTGGTCTTTGGAATAGTAAGCTTTCTGGCTCTATCGAATTATATCAAAGACGCACCTATGACCTGGTATATGGATTTCAGGTACCGGTACCACCAAATAAACAACGAACTACAATAGGTAATGCAGGAGAGATTAAAAACCAGGGTATAGAACTTACAGCCCAATATTTTGCAATAAATAAGCAGAATCTGAAATGGAAATCTCTTGTAACATTCAGCACCAACAGGCAGGAAACGGTCTCTTTGGGTAATGAAGAATTTCCGTTAGGAGAAATTCCGACTCTATTTGTCTCAGGTAGAGGATTGGTAGGTGGTATTAATAATGCTCAAGTGATCAGACCAGGTCTCGCAGTGGGTACATTTGTAATGCCGGAATTTGCTGGCTTGAGCGATGATGGCAAATTTTTATTCTTAACTGCTGCAGGAGGGGTGACCAGAGATGTATCAAAAGCAGAGAGAAGAGTTGTAGGTAGTGCTCAGCCTGATTTTCAGCTTGGATGGTCTAACTTTTTTAATATTGGAAAAAATGTAGATATCAGTTTTTCATTACGAGGGATCTTTGGTTACGATGTGTTGAACGTCACCAGAATGGTATTTAGCAATCCTGCGGATCTTCCGACTCTAAATGTTCTTCAGGACGCTTTAACCGAGTTTGACAAAGGTCTTACATCCAATCCTACACTGAGTAGCTATTATCTGGAAGATGCCAGTTTTGTAAGATTGGACAATGTTTCAGTTGGGTACAATATTCCTGTGAAAAACAAGTTTATAAAAAATGTAAGATTTTATGCAACAGGAACAAACCTTCTTTTGTTCACCGGCTATAAGGGAATAGATCCTGAAATATCATTTGGTGGTTCTGAGTTTGGTAGAGATCAGTATGATGTTTATCCACGTACCAGAACGATCACATTTGGACTGAATGCTAAACTTTAATTTAATAAAAAAATAATAAATTTTTCAAGATATGAAAAAGTTTTTAGTGTTATTTATTTTAACAAGCACATTTGCTTGTACTAACCTGGAAGAAAATATTTATGATAGAATACCGAGTGACAGATTCCCTGAAAACGCAGATCAGGCAGCACTTAAGGTCCTTCCTGCTTATAGGGAATTGAGTGACTTAATTGATGATGCCGGCTGGTGGTTTTGGGCTCAGGAAGTGACAAGTGATGAAATAGTTTTTCCGGTAAGGCTCACAGACTGGGAAGATGGTGGCAAATGGTATTTGCTGCATCAGCACCAATGGACCAACAATATAGATGCTGTCAATAGCATGTGGTCAAATCTTTATGATGGTGTGACAGAAGCCAATAGAGCTATTGATGAGCTGGAAGGAAGTAAAGACCTTGTCACCGTAGCAAAATTGAAAACTTTGAGGGCTTTTTATTATTATCTTCTTATTGATAATTACGGAAATGTGCCATTAGTGACTTCATTTTCAAAAGCTGACAAACAGCCCAAAAAGACTGATAGAAAAGTAATTTATGACTTTATTGTAAAGGACGTCAGAGAGAGTTTGCCTTCATTGCCTGCTTCAGCTCAGAAGTTTGCGGTTTCCAAAGGTATGGCTTATACATTGCTTGCAAAATTGTATCTCAATGCCGGTATTTATACAGGAACACCTGCATGGGCTGACGCTGAAAGATATTGCGACAGTGTCATACTCAGCAATACATATACTTTGGAAAGTGATGCATTGGGGCCTTTCAAAACCAATAATGAAAATTCTCCTGAAAACATTTTCACAATACCTTTTGATGAAAAAAATCTTCAGGGTTTCAGACTACATATGCGCACCTTGCATTATCAGCACAATCTTACTTATGATATGCCGGTTGGAACCTGGAATGGTTTTGGAGCAATAGAAGATCATTACAATACATTTGAAGATATTGATGCCAGGAAAAAGGGTTTTATAGTGGGTCCACAGTTTGACTCCAAAGGCCAGGCTTTGTTTGATGGAACTGCCGGAGCTCCGGTAGTGATCAATCCTAAAATTCCAAAACTGATCATTGATGGTTCTTTTTCTTTCCAGCAAATAAGAATGTCTGGGGCTAGAGTTGGTAAATTTGAGATAAAAAAAGGAGCTCTTCAAAACCTGAGCAATGATTTTCCGTTATTCCGATATGCAGATGTGCTCTTGATGAAGGCTGAAGCATTAGTGAGACAAGGTAAAAACGGAGATCAATTTATCAATCAGGTAAGAAAAAGAGCCAAAGTCTCTGATTTTAACAATGCCACTTTACCAATGATTTTGGCTGAGAGAGGCAGGGAAATGTTTTGTGAAGGACACAGAAGACAAGACTTAATACGTTTTGGTAGGTTTTTGGATGCATGGTGGGAAAAACCAGCTTCTGATTCAAAAAGAACAACCTTTCCTATACCACAGTGGGCAATAGATGCTAATCCAAATTTAGCTAATTAATTTTGTAATTTTATCTAATTATTAATTGTATAAATATTAAATCATGAAGTCTTTAAAATTGAATTTTTTATCCAAAACACTCTCGATTTTATTATTGATGAGTTTTGTTTTTGTTAGCTGCAGTGATGATGATCCTGATGATGTTACCCCTACTCCAAAAGTGGAAGATGGTGTATATATTAAAGGAGCAGGTACTGCATTTGCTGAATTCAGCACCAAAGCACTCTTCAAAGTTACCAGAAATGAAGTCCTGCAGAAGGACAGACCTGAACTATTGGAGGTATTTATGGCTATTAAGAAAGGTACTGATGGGTTCAACATAATAGATGTGAAAGGTACCACTCAGACTGTGTACGGACCAGGATCCGACTGGAAACTTGAAGCAACCCCAGGAGTTGATGATCCTAAGGATGGACTTTGGAAAGGCAATCTGGCTGCAAGTGCGAGCAAGTTTACTGTTCCTGAAGATGGGTTGTATCACATTGTTGTGGACTTTGGTGTTAAAAAAGTAACCATGGCAAGAGTGAAGTGGGGCGTCATCGGTGGTGCAACTCCAGATGGTTGGAGCGGTAGTACAGCAATGACACAAAGTGCTTTTGATCTCAACAAAATTTCTTTCAAAGTAGAGAAATTGGTATTGCTTAAAAATGAGTGGAAATTCCGTTATTCCAGTGGATGGAAAATTGAACTGGATGCGAATCTAGATTTAGGTGGAGGGCAGAAGGGAGTCAAAGTTAATACTAACTTAGGTGGTACACTTAGCGCGCTTGTTGCAGGTGGCGACAATATCAAAAATGATGTATATGGTGAGTATACCGTAGAACTCATCTGGGAAGCAGGAGTGGGCTATAAAGCTACTGCTACTAAAACGGGTGAAGGTCCTATACTGGCTGCATATCCTGACAATCTTTATGTGATCGGTGATGGCGTAGGCGGCTGGGAATGGAAAAAGAATGATATTCAGTTGATTCCGGTTCATTCAAATCCTCATCTCTTCTGGAGAATCGTTTGGTTAGAAAAAGACAAAGGATTTAAATTCTCTCCTGTTCAGGATTGGAAAGGTGATTTTGGTCAGGACAAATCAGCTCCAGTAAATGGTGTTTACAAAAAAGGAGGTGATAATGTACCTGTTACCGGTGCTACTGGATACTACATGATTGTCGTCAACTTAAAGACTGAAACCATAGAAGTGGTAGCTCCAAATGTATTTTTAATAGGTGATGCTGTAGCTAATTGGGATGCTGCTAACCCTGCCAATAAATTTACAGTAGGTACAGATATCAATATTACCAAGGCATTAACAGCTGATAAAGAAATCAGAATGCACGTAACTTCACCTACCATGAAAAATGAAAAAGGTGACAAAGCTTCTGACTGGTGGCAATCAGAATTCATCGTACTGAATGGTAAAATTGAATATAGAGGTAAAGGTAATGATCAGGCTAGAGTTAAATCTAAAGCAAGTGGTAATACTACCATAAAACTTGACTTCAAAGCAGGTACCGGTACTATTCAGTAAGTATTGACCTTATTATCAAGCAATATAAAATGCCCAAAACGAATTTTTTTCGTTTTGGGCGTTTTTTTCTACCTTTGCACCATGGCAGCAAATACTTTCGGCGAAATATTCAGGGTGACTACTTTCGGAGAGTCGCATGGTAAAGGTATAGGATTAATCATAGATGGTTGTCCTGCCGGTATCAGGATAGATGAGAACTTTATTCAGGCTGAATTAGACCGAAGGAAACCGGGGCAATCCAAAATCGTCACCCAACGCAAAGAAAATGAAAAATTTGTCATTCAGTCCGGCACTTTAAATGGAGTATCCACAGGAACACCCATCAGTATATTTATACCCAATACCGACCAAAAATCCAAAGATTACAGCCACATCGAAAATATATTCAGACCATCCCATGCTGACTATACCTACCATACCAAATATGGCATACGGGATGTGGCAGGCGGTGGTCGTTCTTCAGCACGAGAGACTGCGGCACGTGTAGCAGCCGGAGCGATCGCAAAGACCATATTGCAGGATGCCGGTGTCAGGATCACTGCCTATGTAAGTCAGGTCGGCCATATCAGGCTACCGCACCTGTATGATCAGAATCTTGAAACCATTGAAGGCAACATCGTCCGCTGTCCGGATCCAGTGATAGCGCAGCAAATGATCGATCTGATCATGGAAGTAAAAAAATCCGGAGATACTGTCGGTGGAATGGTGACTTGTGTTATCACAGGGTGCCCTCCAGGACTTGGAGCTCCTGTTTTTGATAAGTTGCACGCAGACCTGGGTAAAGCCATGCTCAGCATCAATGCAGTCAAAGGTTTTGAATATGGGTCAGGATTTGAAAGTGTGCGCATGAAAGGTTCAGAGCATAATGATTCTTTTGTCAATGTAGGAGGAAAAATAGTGACTTCAACCAATCATTCAGGTGGTATCCAGGGCGGCATAAGCAATGGCATGCCCATCAACTTTAATGTCGCATTCAAGCCTGTGGCCACTATTGTACAAAGTCAGGATACCGTTGATGCTCTGGGGAATACGGCTGTTGCTGATGGTAAAGGACGTCATGACCCATGTGTAGTGCCGCGCGCCGTACCTATAGTAGAAGCTATGGCTGCCCTTGTATTGGTGGATCACTTGCTGAGAAATAAGGCCGTTAAGTTGCAGTGATAAGTGTGTATAACAAAATAGAAGTTATTTTCTCTAATAAAGAAATTTGTTACTAACTTGTCCTTCCTAAGAAAGAAGCCTATATATCAAAAATATATTACAATAGCTGGGGTTCCCATTTTTGCACTAAAATTGTTTAAACTGCCCGCTACCCTCATTCCCCTAAAGGGGAGATCAGCCCGTTGATGGAAAATATTGGGTGGGGCGGCTTAAGCGTAGCTTGACAGGCTCTTTAGAGAATGAGGGTAGCAGCGCATTTAAATATTGGTGCAATTTGTTATACACACCAGTGATAATGTAAACATTGAAGTATTAAAATTTTGGACCAAAGTATCAGACTATGAATTTATCGGCTCATTACTAAACAGTTTCGGGCCGACGGATGTTAGTAATTCTTAATTCTTAGCTCAATTGAAGCAATTATTTACTCTCAACAGATTTTTTGTAAAGTATAAGTGGCATCTTATCCTCGGTATCCTCTTCGTCACGGGTTCCAATTATTATGCTATACTGATTCCCCAGAAAGTGAGAGAGGCTCTGGACCTTGTTCAGCAAAAAATTGCTGTTTACAAGGAAATCAATCCGTCTCTAAAGGATGCATTTTATGATGAGCTGGGTCATGCATTATTGATTTTTGGGTTGGTTGTCACTGGCTATGTGATACTCAAGGGATTACTCATGTATTTTATGCGGCAAACCATCATCGTCATGTCGAGATTGATTGAGTATGATATGCGAAAGGAAATTTATGGACATCTCCAGACTTTGGATCAGACTTTTTACAGAAAGTATCAGACGGGAGATATCATGGCCAGAATTTCTGAAGATGTTTCGAAGGTAAGAAACTATCTCGGTCCGGGATTACTTTATGGGATTAACCTGATTTCATTGTTTATCATGACGATATACGCCATGTTGCAGGTAGATTTAGTTTTGACACTTTTTGCATTGCTGCCTCTTCCTATCCTTTCGATATCTATTTACTACGTAAGCAATCTGATCAATGAAAAAAGTACACTTATACAACAGCAACTTTCAGCTTTGAGCAATACCACTCAAGAAACTTATTCTGGTATCCGGGTAGTAAAATCATATGTAAAGGAAGACCAGTTTTCTGAATTTTTCGAAGCTCAGAGTGAAGAGTACAAAAACCGTTCACTGGCACTTGCCAAGATCGAGTCCTACTTCCAGCCTTTGATGACGCTACTGATAGCATTGAGTACACTGCTAGTGGTCATGGTAGGTGGCTATAGGGTGTACTCCGGCCATCTTACCCCGGGAAATATTGCAGAGTTTATTCTTTATGTCAACATGTTGACCTGGCCGGTGACGGCGATCGGCTGGATTGCCTCAGTCATACAAGAAGCTGAAGCATCACAAACGAGGATCAATGAAATCATGAACATCAAATCAGAAATCACCAATAGTAGTTCTGAAAGCTATCAGATAGGAGGTGAAATCGAGTTCCGAAATGTAAGCTTTACTTATCCCAATACCGGAATACAAGCATTAAAAAATGTAAGCTTCACTCTAAAAAAGGGCGAAAAAATGGCTATCATGGGCAAAACTGCATCGGGAAAGACTACCATTGCAGAATTATTAACCCGGATGTTTGACGTCACTGATGGACAGATTTTGATTGACGGAAAAGATATAAGAGAACATAATATTTCTGTTCTCAGAGATAGAATTGCCAATGTACCTCAGGATGTATTTCTATTTTCAGATACTATCAAGGCCAATGTTGCTTTCGGACATCCTGAGGCAGATTTGGAAGAAGTTGAGAATTATACCCGCCACGCATCAGTTTATGAAGATATCACAAAATTGCCAGATACATTTGACACAATGGTAGGAGAGAGAGGAGTTACTTTATCCGGAGGCCAAAAACAGAGGGTATCTATAGCGCGTGCTTTTATCAAAAAACCTGATATTGTGATCCTGGATGATGCTTTGTCTGCAGTAGATACCGCTACCGAACAGACCATTCTTTCATACTTTCAGGAATCATTGAAGGACAAAACAGCTGTCATCATTACTCACAGAGCCAACAACCTACTCAATTATGATAAGATCATCGTCCTGGATCATGGGATTGTAGCTGAAGAAGGAACACACGAAGAATTGGTCAATCAATCAGGATTTTACAGTAGTATCTTCCGTCAACAAATGATGCATCAAAATTATCCGGTTTAGAAAAAAAACAAATAAAAATTTTGATGATTCTAAACATTGTTTATATTTGTCCTATCATATATAAAAAATACTTAAAGTGGAACGAGACGAAAGGGGTAAATTTGATAGTGTCTATACCGCAAAAATAAAAGCTGGAAAAAGGCGTACATATTTTTTTGATGTCAGAAAGACCAAAGGTGAGGACTATTATGTCACACTTACTGAAAGCACAAAAAAGTGTGATTCTGATGGCTACGAAAGACATAAAATATTTCTTTACAAAGAAGATTTTAATCGGTTTCTTGCCCAACTTCAGGAAACTATCGATCATGTAAAAAAAGACCTGATGCCTGATTTTGATTATGACCAATATGAAAAAAGACAAGCTGAATGGGAAGCTTCTCAAGATGGAAAATCTGAAAAAGACGATTCGGACTGGTAATTCTGTTGTCAGGATTGTAGTTAGTATCCTAGTCAATAACATGGTCCCATGAATATACTTTTGGTAGCTGCTACTGAAATTGAAATACAGCCATTTCTTGGTTTTTATGCTATCAGCCAGACATCTGCTCATCAAATTTCTATCGATCCGAGTATCAATATCTCAACTTTGGTCACAGGCCCGGGTTTACTTAATACCGTATTTCATCTTACTCAATATATCGCGCTCAACAAAGTAGATCTGGTCATCAATGCAGGAATAGCAGGAGCGTTTGATCCCAAGGTTCAAAAAGGCACTATCTTTAATGTATATCGTGATACTATAGCTGATATGGGAGCAGAGCATGCGGATGGCAGTTTTCAGGATGTCTTTGAGATGGGACTGATGGATCCAAATGAGCTTACCTGCAGAGATGCCTGGCTCTATCCAATCGATTGGAAACCAATGGATCAAATTCGTACCGCAACATCAGTCACTGTCAATAAAGTGAGCGGAAGTCTGTCATCCATCCAAAAGCTAAAGCAAAAATATCAACCTGATATAGAATCTATGGAAGGTGCAGGGGTGTTTTATACTTGCAATATGCTGAAAATCCCCTCATTACAAATAAGAGCAATATCAAATCATGTTGAGCCCAGAAACAAAGCCAATTGGGATATCCCTTTGGCAATAAAAGCATTGAATGATTATTTGATTGAATTCATTCAGAGGATGCACACCAAACAGAATATTGATTTCAAAAATCAATGTCGTTTAGTTAAGACCATATTATGAAGTCCTTCCTTTCTAAGGGAAGGATTTAGGATGGGTAAAAACAAATAAAAATACTTTAACTAAACGACATTGTTTCAAAAATTTATAATCATAATTATTTAATTTGATCGCATTTATTTGATTATTAGCGAATTGTGATTTAAATTATCATTATGTTATTTTTAGTCCATTTAATTGTCAGTTGGGTTAAAAAGTATAATTTTGCATTCTAAATCTAAACATTATGCCGACAATCAGATATGTCATATTCATCGTATCCTTCTTATATGGCTCAGTAGCCTATAATCAAAAGGTTGATATTGACAACTTTTGGGTCTATATCAGTTGTCTTGACTTACCTGTCAATTACGTAGCGGCAGAAGACCGTGCATTCACGATAAAGCTGTCTGGAGATCCATCTTTTATAGCAAGAGATAAAATCGAGCTGATCAACCTGTATGGATGGTCAAAGGTCGACAAAAAGTCATCAATGGACGTAAAAGTAAATATTGCTGGATTTTTTGCAGGTTCACCAAATCCATCCAAAAGGGTAGAAGAAAAAAAAGATAAGGATGGAAAGGTAATCTCAAAAACTACTTACCACAGGATCAGTCTCAACAACACAGGAAGAGGGGACATAAGGATCTTCGGGCCCAAGGACGAAATGAATAAAACAGGTAAGGCAAAGGATGAAAAAAAAATCGTAAAAAAGCAAAAAGAGGAGGCCGCCAACCCGTTTTTGAAAAATGTGGACACAAAAGACGATGGCTCATATTCCGGCGATATCAATTCTGACAAAGCTCTGGCGTACACTGAAAATCTTGATTATACATTCACGTATCAGACACGGGAATATCTTACTGCTGATGAAGCTCAAAAGGAGTATGCGGCCAATGCACAGATTCAGATAAAGAATCATGAAAATCAATACAGAAATGATTTTCCAGGACGTGTCACAAGGTTTATAAATCATCATTATGGCTATAAACCCGCCAAATACAATGTGAAATTCAAAAGATTGGATTCAGAAGACCATCCCGAATTCGATATGTTTGACAATGCAACTAAAGCTTTGAAAACTATATTTGCAAAAATGAGATACAACAGACCCGCAACTCAGATCGAAAAGGATCTGATGCCGGTCATAGAGTATTTTGAAGGAATCGCAAAAAAATATTCCTCCGTCAATAGTAAACATACAAAAAACCTGAGAGGTGCGGCATATTATAACTTAGCAAGGATATACCAATATCTTGATAAGCATGACCGAGTGATAGAAATAGGACAAGCCATCATATCCACAGGTCATGATGAAGATGAAGGAGAAGATTTCATCAAGGAATCACAGGAAATCAAAAGAAAACTCGATTTCCATCAGATGAAGTCCAGACACATTTCTCCTCAAAATAAAGATCAGGAGCAAGAAGATGAAGGCGAAATAATAGCTGAATCTGGTAATTAAAAATTTCTGATTTGAACTTTTATTTTTTACCTAAATATCTAAAATGAGTTCCGTAATGAAGATCAAAAGTACAATAAAATAAGCATTTTTGACGGCAAATCATAGCATCGTTATGGTGCATGACTGAACGGTGCGACTGCAAAATTGAGTGGGAGCTCAATTTAGTGAAGGAACCGTCAGCACACCTGACGGCATGGTCATCTTGTTTCATAGGTCAGAATGCAGTAATTTTGGTCTGGAATAGGAAATTCATTTTAGATTTTTAGGTTTTAAGCAATGTCGTTTAGTTAAGACATCTTTATGAAGTCTTTCCGTTGTAAGGGAAAGATTTAGATAGGGTAAAAACAAAGAAAAATTCCTTAACTAAACGACATTATTTTTTAAAGAGAAAAAATTTGACCTGTCATATAATTAGCCGGATTATCATAGATTACTAGATGGATGCGCTTTATTCAGCAGATATATTAAAAATGTAGCTTTATATGCACAAACTTTCAAAATATACGCTCCTTATTTGTGTATTGATAGTGACCATCACTGCTTTTAAATTTTATCCCAGGTGGGATAAAGAAGGAGGAGAAGCTACATTGTCTTGGGATGCTTCAGGTTACTATATGTACTTACCTGCCATATTTATATACAATGATATCAAAAAGTGCCATTTTAAAGATAGTATTTTGCAAAAATATCATCCTACCCCTGATTTCCAGCAAGCTTTTTTTCATGAAAAATCAGGAAATTATGTCATGAAGTACTCTTCGGGACTTGCTCTAATAAGTTTACCTTTTTTTGCAATTGGGCATTTTGGGGCAAGTTCTTCCGCTATATATCCACCCGACGGGTTTTCATATCCATATCAGATTTCTATAGGCGTTGGTTTGTTTTTGTTATCTCTGATTGGGTTATATTTTTTGAGACTTGTCTTGCTCACATTTTACCAAGATAAAACTGTCGCCATATTATTATTAGTGTACGTCATTGGAACCAATTATATCAATTATGCAGCTGTTGATCAAGCTATGGCTCACAGCACATTATTTACGATTTATACTTTGTTACTTTGGGTTACTATTAGATTTTATGAAACATTTCAATGGAAATACGCAATTTTTATTGGCTTGCTTACTGGTTTAGCTACTCTGATAAGACCGACTGAATTGATATCTGTTTTGTTACCTATATTTTGGGGTATCACTTCCTGGAATTCAGTATCGGAGAGAGTTGCGTTTATCATCAGACATAGTAGTAAGTTTTTAGTGGCCGCATTATTGTTTAGCATAGTATTATCGATACAACCTATCTATTGGAAATATGCTACAGGAGAGTGGATCGTATACAGTTATGGTGAGCAAGGTTTCAGTTGGTTCAAACCACATATTTATGATTACATACTTAGCTTCCGAAGTGGTTGGCTAAGATTTACACCTATGATGGTCTTGCCTTTTGTAGGGCTCTGGGTTTTCTATAAAAATAAAATAAATCTCATTCCCGTCGTTGGTTTCATTTTGGTGAGTTTTTATATAGTGACGGCTTGGGATATATGGGATTATGGCGGACGGGCGATGGTGCAATATTATCCAATTCTTGCATTCCCTTTTGCGGCATTGATAGAAGTTGCAGGCAAAAAAAAGTGGTCCCAATTCATTCTATACCCAGGATTAGTGCTGTTAGCTTATCTCAATGTATGGTGGGTTTATCACGCGCATTCAGGTCAGGTGCAAGCTTTAGAGTTGTCAAGAGCATATTATTGGGCAAAAGTCGGCCGGTGGACTGCAAATGAAGAGGATAAGAAGCTGTTGGACAATAAGCATGTATTTCGGGACTTGCCACAAAATCCGGTAACGATATATCAAAATAGTTTTGACAATGACACATCAGCTCAAATAGTGGATATAGCAGAAAATAGACAAATTAGGTTGAATAAGGAAACCCAGTCTTCTCCTACCCTTCGTATAGAATATAAAAATCAATTTAAAAAATGGATAAGGGTAAAAGCTACATTTACATGCACGAATAAGGAGTGGAATCTATGGAATCAAACACAGTTTATTATTAAGTTTTCCCAAGGAGATAAAGAGATACAGTCCAATATGATACGAATCCATCGTTTTATATCTGATGGCGAATCCAAAGAAATCTTTTTAGATGCTAAGATTCCTAAGTCGTTTGATACAGTTGACATCCTGTTTTGGCACGCAGATAGCAATAAAGAACTGTTAATTGATGATGTAGAAGTCATTACTTTTGATGAATAGTAATAGCCATAAGCCCAAAAGTTGTGATATCCGACATCTAAAGGTAAAATATGAAAAGCATGATAGTAGTTTATAGTGGACAGAAAATATTCTGCGAAAAATTTAAATCATAGTGTATTGTAAATTAAATAATTATGATTGCAAATTTTCGCAATCAATTTTCTGTTTGCTATAAACTTACAATGACTAAAAAAGATTCAAACTTTATTTATTTCTTTTCCATAACTCCATCCAATGGACTCCTTCCTCCCATTTATGGACTAATCCAAAATTACCTTGTTTGACAAATTCAGGATAAGGATCAAAGTTGCTGATCACAATATATTCTTTACCTTCGTCCACAGACCAATCAACTTTTGTAAACACTTTGGCAGATGATAGAAAACCACTATAAGGATCTTGTAAAGTACGTCTTATGACAAAATCATTGATACCAAATGAGCTGTCATATGTCTGTAAGGCTTCCAACTTTTTGACTAAGTCATATCTCATTTCTACATAAGCTATTTGTGCTATAAGATTGCTTTGCCTGTTTTTTGCAAAATTTTCCGGAGCCAGTACTGCAATTAAAAATACTACTGCCCCACAAAAAATCCGAGTATTTGGAGATAGTGTCTTTATAGTGACGAGATACAAAAAGAATCCAAAGGGCAATAGCGTAATCAAATATCTCACTGTTACAAAGTTTACAGAACAAAATATAAGATACGTCAAATACACTGCAAAATTGATAAGTAAAATTTTCTTTAATCTGATATCAGTATCACCAAATAAAGTCCTGCCTATCAAATGAATAGATCCCAATAAAATGGCAAATGCCATGAGAGCCATAAACTCAATATTGTTATTAAAATTTTTGATGACATACATCGCTATTAAAATACCAATCAACGACATAAATAAAGTTGTCCTTTGATGCTCCTTACCGCCGAAAACTAATAGAACTGATAAGCATCCACTCATCCAGTATATCTGACCATCTTCCAGCAACCATTCGAAAGCAAAATTCAATTTTTCTACAAACTCAGTTGATTTTTTGATCATCATACCAGTATGTTCGGGAAACAGAAACCAACCTTTATATATATATTGGACGATGAGAAAAATCAAAAATGTTAAAATCGGCGCCAGGATTAGCAAACTTTTTTTAATAGCATCGCTGCTAAATGGTGATGTAGAATTTTTGAAATTCCACAAAATATTTCCACAAAGTATAGCACCAGGTATCACGATTCCAGACTCTTTAGTCATGATGCCCAGACTAGCAAAAAGTATATAAAGCCACAACTTTTCTTTCAGAAAATATCGTACAGATAGCAGAAAAAATAGGGCGACGAGTATTTCCGGCAACACATTGGCAGCTTCGGTGTAAAATATTTTTGCTACACTTATCAATATCATCACACTGATAGCAATCAGACTGTTTGTCCATTCTCTCACCGTGATGAAAATAAAAAACAAAAACAATACACTTATCGTAAGCGGAAAAGTGTGATATGCTACAAAAGAAGTACCGAATATCTTAAGCCAGATACCTCCCAAAAAATAGAATAACAAAGGATGACCACGAGAGTAAAATTCAGGAATAGCATCAGGCAGAAGTGACGGGCCGCTTTCCATCATATGTCTCAGGCCGGGAGCATATACCCAAGCTTCGTCCCAGTAAAATGGCATATCTATATACTGCGCACGTAACAATGTCCAAAACATAATATAGGTCAAAACAGCTATAAAGTACCATTTATTAGAATCTTTGATGTCTACGTTTACATTATTAAACATAATTGAAGTTTAGTCAAGATACTTGATTTAATAATAAGCCACAAAATAGTAGTTTTGTTTTGTTCTTGCAAAATAAATTTGGGTTGTCAATAATGTAGATTTTGGACTAAACGATATATCACAGTAGCACATATAATTATATAAATCATGAATTAAAATTATGTATGCTATATAAAGTATGGAACTTTTATACATTTGTTTTCTAAATAAAATTTGAAGCATAATGCAAATATTTAAATCGGAAGACTGGAAGTGGATAATACCAAACCTTGCCTTATGTTTAATATTAGTCTATTCCATCAATGGTGTATATTTTATTAATCCAAACGACCACATGCATAGTATTGGAGGCGACGCACTTGCTATATATTATGATGTAGCTTATCACGTCTGCTATGGAGATGGTCATATATTTAGAGGCATGAATTATCCTGATGGTGAATTAATATTTTTAACTGATGCCCAAGGTGCACTAGCAATTTTATTGAATTGGATAAATAAGTATGTATTTGTTATCAGCGATTATACCGTTGGAATCATAAATTGGTTGAATGCAGTTTCAATTTTGTTATGTACTTTTTTTGTTCACCAGGTATTAAGAGAGTTCAGGGTTAGTGGGTTGATCGCTGCTTTTTTTAGTCCATTGATAACACTCATGTCTCCTCAGATTTTTAGAGTTTCCGGACATTTTGGTTTAGCATATCTTTTCATTATTCCTTTATTTTTTTTGTGGGTCTTACGTAGGTCAAAAAATCCTGGTTTTCATTATATAGACATTCTTATTTTCTTACTATTGTTAGGCTTAACATTTAATAATCCTTACACAGGATTTATTAGTTGTTCCATATTGATTTTTAGTGGAGTTTTCATTTGGGTCAGAAATCGTTTCAATGTATTTAAATTATATATATTTAGTGTTGGTATATTAGGACTTTTACTACCATTTACTTATTTTAAAATATTCGATCCAGTAGATGACAGGATAAAAATTCAATGGGGATTTTTTGAATACAAATCTACCATTTTTGGTTATATATCTCCAAATGGAACATTAATGTCAGATATTGTCAAGTTCTTTGGTTTTAAGGTTCAGGAAGTACAGTTTGAAGCTTTAATGTATATTGGTCTCGTAAGTATAATATTATTATTAACCATGTTTATTTTATATTTTGTAAAATCAAATAAAGTTGCCTTTAGTGTGCCTAATGAATTTAAACCATTGATTTTTGCTACAATAATGTTATTTTTGTATTCATCAGGTACACTTTTTCTTCCTTTTGATCAAGACATGATGGAAGACAATTTTAGTATATTGTTAATGTTTAAAGCAGTAGGAAGATTAGGCTGGGCGATGTATTTTTCTTTAACGATTTTATCTGTTTTATTCCTGGATCATGCTATGAAGAAGTTTTCAATTTGGGTTTCAATTACTTTTAGTATGTTGGCATTTTTAATTTGGAACTGGGAGATAAACACTTTTATAAGACCAAACATAAGAGATCATATTTATGAGAATCACTTTAATAGAAAACATAAAGATGATGTTCTTTTAACTCTAAAAAATAATAATATAGTCATAGATTCCTTCCAAGCCATACTCACATTACCAAAAATGATGTCTTGGAATGACAATTTGATCTGTGATATTAATTGGAGTGCTCAGTTCCATAGCATGAAGATTTCTTATGCTACAGGTCTACCAATGGTCAATGCTATGTTGTCTAGGATGTCTGTCAGTCAAGTTTCGGAAAGAGTAGAATTAATAGCTAATCCGATAATACACAAATCAATAGTAGAAAAATTGCCAAATCAGAAAGATCTCTTAATAGTTTTAGGATTTGATCATCAACCCCTGACAATCGGTGAAAATTTTCTTTTAGGGATATCTGATACGCTTTTTCATGAACCAAATGGATATACTTTACTAAAACTGCCTATCAGCAAAATAAATAATAATAAGTATTATGAATTTGCCAAACTACTTGTTGGAGATACTTTACATAAGAATGTACCTTATTTTTATAATGGTTATGAAAAGGAATCTACCACAAATGCTTATTTTGGAAAGGGGGCAAAACAATTTACCAAAGGAGACCGCCAAATATTTTTTGACACGATCAAAAACCCGCTTTCTGATAAATATACTTTTTCCGTTTGGACAAAAATCGACCATCAGAAATATGGTTTGGGGTGGTTTAAATGTGAAGTCAAAAGACAAAATGGAGAAGTGATTTATAAAGAAGTCCCTGATACCAGACGGAGTAATGATATACATGGCGATTGGATCAGAACTGAAATGACCTTTCCTGTTGATGCAAATTGTACTGTAGATATTTCTTATTTTACCACAAGAGATATGATTATTGACGAATTATTGATTCGTCCAGATACAGCTGACATCATTATCCAGGGTTTTGATAGAAATGGAATGTTATTTAATGGCTTTAAGGTTAATAAAACTGTACTTTAAGTTCGAATCTTTCTCTTTTGTTGTTTTTTCGTCTTTTTGTTATACCTTAATATCTAAAACGAGATTCGTAGTGAGAGCATCAAATACAACCTGCCCGCTTTGAGCCAGGCAGTTAAAATCAGCACTTTTAGCGACAAATCTTACTGTGTGAAGCTATGCTGTAGTCACCACTACAGCATGGCTGCACACAGTATGGTGCATGACTGAACGGTGCGACAGCAAAATTGAGTGGGGACTCAATTGAGTGAATGAACCGTAAGCACACCTGACGGGATGGTCATGTTGTTTCATAGGTCAGAATGCAGTATTCGGAGGTCGTAATAGATTATCATTTTAGATTTTTTGGTTATAGGTGCTGCTTGCCTTGTTTTTTAAGTGTTGTTGATTGATGACATATTTGCACCCTGAAAATAGACTTATTCTAAATAGCACAATATAAAAGGTATTAATCCTTTTAAATACTTTTTACTTTCATAAATTTGCAGTCGCACAAAAATTTAGAAATCATTATGAAGTGGTTAGTGACATTTTTTGGTTCGGGCATAGGCAAAAAATTGCTGATGAGCCTTACAGGATTGTTTCTTATTCTGTTTTTAGTAGTTCACTTATTGGGCAATCTGCAATTACTCAAAGATGACGGCGGCGTCGCTTTCAATGTATATGCCCATTTTATGACTACCAACCCTCTAATAAAAACCATTGCATATGGTAATTACTTCTTTATTTTGCTCCACGCTTTTGTGGGTATCTCCTTAGCCTTGTACAACAGAAATGCCAAAGGGCAGAAATATGCAGTATCTCATTCGATGCATACATCATGGGCTTCCAAAAATATGGCACTACTGGGTACTCTGATCCTTGCATTCATTTTGATACACATGGGAGATTTCTGGCTCAAGATGAAATTGGATCAATTACCTATGATTACATATCCGGGGGTCGAAGGAGAAATGAAGGACTTATACTTCAGGGTAGCAGAAGCTTTCAAAAACCCTCTCATAGTTGTGGTTTATGTTATTGGTTTGATTGTGTTGGCTTTCCATTTATTACATGGGTTTCAAAGTGCCTTTCAGACCCTGGGCATCAACCATAAAAAATATACACCGGCTATAAAAACCATAGGAGTCGCATATTCTATTCTGATTCCATTGGGATATGCGATTATACCTATTTATCATTTTTTGTTAAAATAGTTTTTTGATATTTGATGTCAGTCAATAGTTAAGACTGATGTATCCATCAAAAAGCAAAATTTAAAGACAATAAAACACCTTTCACCGCAAAATAAATCTAAAGGAATGAACTTGAATTCAAAAATACCCGCAGGGCCGTTAGCTGAAAAGTGGACAAAATACAAATCCACCATTCCTATTGTAGCTCCCAACAACAAAAGAAAACTGGAAGTCATCGTAGTTGGTTCAGGACTTGCCGGTGCTGGTGCTGCAGCATCTTTAGGAGAGCTGGGTTATGCTGTTAAATGTTTTACATTTCACGATAGTCCCCGACGTGCACATAGCATAGCTGCCCAGGGTGGTATCAATGCAGCAAAAAACTATGCCAATGACGGAGATAGTATCCACAGACTTTTTTACGATACTATCAAAGGTGGTGACTACCGCGCCCGTGAGGCCAATGTGCACCGTCTTGCCGAATGTTCTGTCCAGATCATCGATCATTGTGTGGCGCAGGGTGTTCCGTTTGCAAGAGAATACGGTGGACTACTCGAAAACCGCTCTTTTGGTGGTGTGCAGGTGTCAAGGACTTTTTATGCAAGAGGCCAGACAGGTCAGCAATTGCTCATTGGCGCTTATCAGTCACTATCGAGACAAATATCTCTTGGCACGGTAGAAATGTTCAATCGCCACGAAATGCTGGACCTGGTAGTCGTAGACGGTAAAGCAAGAGGTATCATTGCGCGCAATCTCATCACAGGAGAAATACAGCGACATGCTGCTCATGCAGTGATCCTGGCTACCGGTGGATACGGCAATGTTTTTTACCTTTCTACCAATGCCATGATGTGTAATGTCACAGCGGCATGGAAGTCAGTAAAAAAGGGAGCTTTAATGGCCAATCCATGTTTTACACAAATACATCCTACATGTATACCGGTATCAGGTGAGTACCAGTCCAAACTGACCCTGATGTCAGAATCCCTCAGAAATGATGGTCGTGTGTGGGTGCCAAAGAAAAAGGAAGATGCTCTGGCTATACAACAGGGTAAGCTTAAGGGCGTTAATATCAAGGAAGAAGACAGGGATTATTTCCTTGAGAGAAGGTATCCGGCATTTGGAAATCTAGTACCTCGTGATGTGGCATCGCGTGCTGCAAAAGTAGAATGCGACAAAGGTCACGGTGTCAGTCCTACAGGCCTGGCTGTATATCTGGATTTTTCTGAAGCTATACTGAGGTATGCTAAAATGGAAGCCAATAAACAGGGACTTTCCAATCCATCAAAGGAACAACTCATCGTATTGGGTGAAAAGGTCATTTCTGACAAATACGGCAATCTTTTCGAGATGTATGAAAAAATCACCGGAGAGAATCCATATAAAGAGCCGATGAAAATATACCCGGCCGTCCATTATACCATGGGTGGTATCTGGGTGGATTACAATCTGGAGACAAATATTCCGGGATTGTTTGCCACAGGTGAGTGCAACTTTTCGGATCACGGAGCCAACAGACTGGGTGCCTCTGCTTTGATGCAGGGACTTGCTGACGGATATTTTGTGATACCATATACTATAGGTACCTTCCTTGCCAATGATATATCGACTCCAAAGATAAAAAATGATTTGCCGGAGTTTTTGGAAGCAGAAAAAGCGACAAAAGCATTGATAGACAGGTTGCTCAATGTAAAAGGCAATCAATCTGTAGAGAGTTTCCACAGAAGGTTAGGAAAGATCGTATGGGAATACTGTGGAATGGCGCGCAATGAAGCCGGCCTGATCAAAGGTCGTCAGATGATCCGCGAACTGAGAGAGGAGTATTATCGCGATGTATTCGTACCCGGTACTAATGAAGAATACAATCCCGAGCTCGAAAAGGCCATTAGGGTAGCTGATCTGATGGAACATGGTGAGTTGATGATGCTGGATGCACTTAATAGAAATGAATCCTGTGGCGGCCATTTCCGCGAAGAATCTGTATCGGAAGATGGAGAAGCATTGCGAAATGACGCAGATTATGCTTACGTAGCCGCATGGGCATGGGACGAAAACAATCCGGTGCTGCACAAGGAGCCGCTCATTTTTGAAAATGTAGAACTTAAAACAAGAAGTTATAAATAACATTTGCATCATTTAAAGTAAACCTTGCTTCATATAAAGTTATAATCATTAAATAGTCGAATCATGGACATGAATCTAAATATAAAGGTCTGGAGACAAAAAAATAACACATCAAAAGGCCAGTTTGAAACTTATCCCGTCAAAGCCAATGAGCATATGTCTTTTCTTGAGATGCTGGATGTGCTCAATGAAGACCTGGTGAGTCAGAAAAAGGAACCTATTGCATTTGAACACGACTGCAGAGAAGGTATTTGTGGTACCTGTAGCCTGGTGATCGATGGCCAGCCGCATGGACCAAATTCAGGTACTACCACTTGCCAGTTGCACATGAGGTTTTTCAAAGATGGGCAAACTATCGTTGTGGAGCCATACAGGGCTAAAGCATTTCCGGTACTCAAAGACCTTGTCGTAGACAGAGCATCCTTTGATCGTATCATTCAAGCCGGTGGCTATATCTCTGTCAATGCAGGTCAGGCACCGGATGGCAACTCACTACCTATAGGCAAGGACTATGCTGAGCGATCCTTTGAAGCGGCAGCTTGTATAGGTTGCGGCGCGTGTGTGGCAGCTTGTCCCAATGGATCAGCGATGCTTTTTACCTCTGCCAAAATTACCCACCTTGGCTTATTGCCTCAGGGCGAAGTGGAAGCGGACAGACGTGCACAGGCTATGGTTGCACAGATGGACAAAGAAGGATTTGGATTCTGCTCCAACATAGGTGCCTGCGAGGCAGAATGCCCGAAAGAAATCAAATTAGACAACATCGCTTTCATGAACAGATCTTACTATAAGGCAGTGTTTAGTGGGGAGTAAGAGGAAGTAGTATCATCCTTTTAATAATAAACAGAAGCCCGAATTGCTGTGGGAGCAGTAGTTCGGGCTTTTTTTTTTGGATATCAATATAATACTAATATTCATAATTGAAATTTCATATTTTTCTGTTTTATAATGAACTACTTTGGGTCAACTAATTTGTCTAAAAGTATGTTTTAAGTTTTTTTGGTAGTAAGTTGTAAATCTAGAAATGATGGATCTGATGATAAAATAATAATCAGCGCATCAAGTGCTCTGACTAGATAAAGAACTTAATTAAATGTGTTTCTTTTTCAGAATATCTGTGTTAAAAATACTCGCCGTCCATAGAACATTTTTATCATTCAGTCTAAGCTGTGGTACGGAGCCCACAGTTCAGAGATAAAATCGTTTGCGAAGATTTCTTTACGCTCTTCTTCTTGATTTTCAAAAAAATAACGCGTGGAATCATATGATGAAAATTAAAACATTTTATCTCGAATCTTTTGTAACTCAAAAAAGGCCAGGCAGTTCCGAACTTACCTGGCCTAAATATTTTAGTAAAACACTGCAAATAAGTGAACCTAAAATTTGAGAATAATCTTTATAAACCTTTGATTACTTACTCAATCACTATCAATGGTTTGCTGGTCAGAACACCATCCACATTGATCACAATGTAGTACATCCCTTTACCCAACTCTGATCCTGTATCCTGATATTTTATTACTTCTCCGTCAGAGACACTGTCTATGATCTTACTTCTCAGCTTCTTGCCGGTACTATCATAGATATCTGCTGTCACTCTTTGTCCCTCTGATGCCTGGATTTCTATCGTATAGGCTCCTTTTGTTGGGTTTGGATATACTGTCAGCTTTCTACCTGTATTGTCTCTTTCTACTTTTATCGATAGTGGTCCATACATGCTTTCATTGCCATCATGATCCACTTGTCTCAAACGATACACGTAATCACCATTCCTGCTGATTTCTCTATCTGTAAGCTTGTACACATTGATCTCCGTACTATTTCCTTTTCCTTTTACACGACCTACTACCTCAAAATCTCCCTTATTCACACTTCTTTCTATCTCAAAATAATCATTATTGACCTCTGTCATTGTTGTCCACGCAAGCTCATTGACATCATCAGTCTGATTCCATCTTCCCGTAAAGTCTTTGAGTATTACAGGTAGAGCTTTTGATTTTATTCCGGCATCTATATCGGTTATTGTCACTGCATAGCCCACTGTAAATAGTAAGGTCGTCTGATTTGGAAAATCTATCACATCGCTATCTTTGGCATCATCTGATCCTTGATTAGGTGTTACAAAATCATAATTTTCAGGCTTATGTACTTTTATAAAATATGTTCCCAATTGACATATTTCAAAATTGTAATATCCGTTTTTAGTGGCATCATTCGGATTTTGTTTGGTAAACATCGTTTGTACCGGCACCGAAGGATTGTTAGTAGAATACAATTCGACCTTTACTCCCACTCATTCCTACATCTCCTGCATCCTGTACATCCTTTATACCTCCCTGGTCTACCCAAACATAATCACCTACATTGGAACATCTGTAAAAGCCTGCGTCGATCGTTCTGTTATCCTCACCTGACACTAATAACTCCGGAGCCGCCGAGCCGCTTACGGGATCAGCATCGCTATCTGCTGCATCGTCCGGACTGGAATTCGATGGTGATGATTTATACGCCGAACCTGGTCTGACAAATGTCACTGTGTAAGTACCCGGTACCAGATTGGTAAATTCATACAAACCACTTGCATCGGTTGTCGTTGTCTTATTTACAGGTACTCCAAATACATCTGTTCCCGTAAGATTGACCGTCACGCCCTCAATTCCAGGCTCAAAGGCATCTTGTACTCCGTTGGCATTTCTATCCTCCCATACAAAGTTACCAATCTGCGCCAGTTTGTAATATCCTGCGTCTATCGTTGTATTATTATCTCCTCCTGCCAGATTGACTACAGGACTCAATCCATTGACCGGATTGGCATCACTATCTTTGGTATCATTGCCCCCATATCTCTTGGTGTCACTATATAGCCATTTGGAGTATCAAACTTCACACTGTAACTTCCAGGTGTCAAGCCCGTAAAGCTGTATGATCCATTCGCTGCTGTGACTGTAAACGCTTCCTGCATGCCGCTGCTATTGAACAATCTCACGGTTACTCCTCCTATTCCTGGCTCTCCTGCATCTTGTACGCCATTGGCATTCAAATCATGCCATACAAAATCACCCAAACTCGCTCTCCTATAATAACCCGCATCGATAGTTGGGTTATTTTCGCCGCTACTTAGGGTCACTTGTTGTGATTTTCCTGTCGTCGTACTCGCATCACTGTCTTTGGTGTCATCACTGCCACTATCTCTGCTGGTGGTGGTATACCCATTTGGTGCTATGAAGTTGACTACATATACTACTCCTGGTCTTAGATTGGTAAACTGGTATTGTCCATTGGTGCCAGTTGTCGCATTTGGTACTAAAATATTGTTGATGTCTCTAGCTTGATTGCCTGCTGCATCTTCTAATCTCACCGTCACTCCAGCTATACCTGGCTCACCACTGTCTTGTACTCCATTGGCATTGCTATCTTCCCATACATAATCTCCTAAGCTTGCTGATTTCAAATAACCGGCATCTATGGTATTATTCGTCTCACCACTTTGTACGGTAACGGGCGCTGCTGCTCCTGTCGTGATACTCGCATCACTATCTTTGGTGTCATCTCCTCCTTGGTCTGGTGTCGTCGTCACTGTATTGGCTGGTTTGGTAAACGTCACTGTGTAGGTGCCCGGTGCAAGGTTCGTAAACTGATAGCTTCCATTGGTACCCGTGGTTACGGTGATCGGTGTGATCGGTGTACCGTCTCCCTTAGTACCTGTCAAGGTCACGGTAACTCCTGCTATTCCTGGTTCGCCCGCATCCTGTATACCGTTACCGTTTTTGTCCTCCCATACAAAGTCACCTATCGTCGCTGGACGGTAATATCCTGCATCTATCGTTGGGTTATTTTGACCGCCTGTCAGCGTCACACCTGCAGCTTTACCTGTCGTAACATTAGCATCACTGTCTTTGGTATCATCACTTCCTCTGTCTGCGCTCGTCGGTTGATATCCCGTTGGTGCTGTAAATTTCACTACATACACGACTCCTGGTTTCAGGTTCGTAAATTGATACTGGCCATTGGTGCCTGTGGTTGTACCCGGTATGATATTGTTATTGATATCTCTTGCTGGATTACCACTTGCATCTTCTAAGCTTACAGTCACTCCTGATATACCTGGCTCACCACTATCTTGTACGCCGTTGCCGTTTCTGTCTTCCCATACATAATCTCCTAAGCTTGCTGGTCTGGTAACTCCCGCATCCACTGTGGTATTGTTTTGTCCACTTACTAAGGTGATGGCGGTGGTACTTCCTGTCGTAGGACTTGCATCACTGTCTTTGTCATCTGTTCCATTGTCTTGGCCTGTAAAAGCTGTTCCTGTCGGTTTGGTAAATGTAACCGTATATGTTCCTGGCTTCAGATTGGTAAAGCTATAGCTTCCATCTGGGCCTGTGGTCGTTGTCAGATTGACTGTCGTTCCATCTCCCGCTGTTCCAGTCAAGGTCACTGTGAGTCCGCTGATCCCTGGCTCTCCAGCGTCTTGTCTGCCATTGCCATTGGTATCATCCCACACAAAATCTCCAAGACTGGCTGGTTTGTAATATCCTGCGTCGATCGTCGGATTGTTTTGTCCACTTTCTAAAGTCACTCCTGGTGTTTTACCTGTGCTGGTGTTCGCATCACTGTCTTTGGTGTCGTCTCCGCCTCTGTCTGCACTGCTCGGTTGGTAACCACTCGGTGTGGTAAATTTTACTACATATACTACACCTGGTTTTAAGTTTGTAAACTGATATTGACCATTGGCACCTGTAGTCGTCGCAGTTATGATATTGTTATTGATATCTCTAGCTGGATTGCCACTTGCATCCTCCAACATCACTGTAACTCCCGGTATGCCGGGCTCACCACTGTCTTGTACGCCATTGCCGTTTCTATCCTCCCATACATAATCTCCTAAACTCGCTGGCCTCAGTAAACCTGCATCTATCGTCAAATTAGTTTGACCTGCGCCTAAGTTAATCGCTCCTGTCGTATTGCTGCCTACTAAAATATCACTATCCGTGTTATCATTTCCACTATTTGGTGTGGTGACGCTATATCCTGTCGGTGGTGTCACTCGCACATAGTATGTGCCCGGAGGCAGATTATCAAATTCGTATGCACCTGTACTACTCGTGGTCGTGGTTCGAATGACGTTATTGTTTTGATCCAACAACTGTACAGTAACACCTGAGATTCCCAGTTCTCCGCTGTCTTGCTGTCCATTACCATTTTTATCTTCCCATACAAAATCTCCGATCTTGCCATTTGGAACATAACCTGCATCGACTGTTGGATTATTGTCACCCGGATTGAGTGTGTAATTTTGGGTTCTTCCATTGGTTACATTGGCATCACTGTCTTTGGTATCATCTGACGTGTTGGCGATCGTTCTGCTATATCCTGTAACTGCTCCAAACTCCACATAATAAGTTCCTGCACATACTTCAAACTCATAAAATCCTTGGCCATTCGTCGTCGTTTGGGCCACCTCTACATTGGATGTATTGAATAGTTTTACTGGGACGCTTCCTAAGCCTGGCTCGTTCGTGTCTTGGATTCCATTAGCATTGTCATCTCTCCATACGAAGTTACCGATTTTTGCTTTTGGTTGTACCGTCACATTGACAAAGTCCGTATCGGTACATCCTGTTGAGGCTACTACTACGACTCTATATTGCGTATTGCTTGTAGGACTTACTAATGGGTTTTGTTGTGTGCTGCTGATAGTACTGCTTGGTGGTACTGTCCAGATGACTCCCGATATTGTCGCTCCTGCGGGTGGTGTCGCTGTAGGGGTACCTCCTATTTGTACACTGTTGCCAAGACATACTGTCTTATCCTGTCCTGCATCTGCAATAGGATTCAAATTAACATTCACATCTACAGTGATTTGTCTGCTCACTGCACATCCGTTTAACGTCGCAGTTAATGTATATACTATATCAAATGGTGGCGTAGATAGTGGTCTCGCTACGGTATTACTATTCAAAAACAAATTTGGCGTCCATTGGAAGGTGGCTCCCGGGCTTACCTGATTGGCATCGTTTGGATTGGGTCCGATCTGGACAGTTCCTCCTCGCATACTGGATAATTGGCCTGTGTATTGAGATATACACCCGCTTTTACCAAAATAGCTTTAGTGTAAGTATTACTACAATTGTCTTTCGTTACCGTAAGGGTTACTGTTCTTGATGTATTCTGATATGTACTTGCCCATTTGATGCTTTCTGTTGGATCATTGGCATCTCCGTCTAAACTTGTACCGCCATCAAAGGTCCATGCATAGGTTGCTCCTGATACCACAGGACTAGCATTAAACACTGCGTATTCATCTACACATATCTCATTAGGACCTGTAAGTCCTGATGAAGGAAGTGGTGTAACGGTCACTATGGCTTGTGCACTGTTGGTACAGCCATTGGCTCCTGTTACTGTAACGGTGTAGGTTGTTGTTATCACTGGGTTTACAGTGATACTTGCTGTCGTCGCGTTGGTGCTCCATCTGTATGTACCGTTGCCTGTAGCTGTGAGTGTTGTACTGGTACCATTACATATCGTTTTGTTTCCTCCCGCATTCGCCGTAGGGATATCAGTATCTTGTGTAACATTTGTACTCGACGATGCTGTACAGCCATTTTGAGTGTCCGTGACAGTCACTCTATATGTGCCTGCGATCGAGACATTGTTTTCTCTTGATGTGGCTGTATATCCTGATGGACCGCTCCACGCATAGGTATACGTCGTGACATTTGGAAATGCTCTGATCGTCACACTGTTATCTATACAAGTCAGTGGGCCTCCGATATTGTCGGCGCTTGCATTTGGCACACTTTTATTTTCTGATACTGTCGTGGTCGCTAAGGATGTACATCCATTGCTATTATTGGTAACTGTAACGGTATAGGTACCAGCCGTTGTTACTATTTTTGTTCTATTGGTACCACCACCACTCCATAGATATGTTACTCCTGTTGCTGGATTAGCTGTCAAGGTTACACTTGTTTTGAGACAGGTTAACGGTCCATCATTACTTGCACTCGAGTTTGGAGTGCTGGTATCACCTGTCACAGTTGTGGTCGCAACAGCTGTACAACCGTTTGTAGTGCTGGTAACTGTTACTGTATAGGTACCTGCTGTAGTCACTGCTTTTGTCCTTAAATTTCCGCCACCGCTCCATGCATAAGTCACTCCTGTAGCAGGGTTTGCTGTCATTGTTACTATTGTTTTGGCGCAACTTAAAGGACCATCATTGCTGGCGCTTCCAGTCGGCGTTGTAATGTCTTGATTAACCGTTGTTGTGGCTGTTGCACTACATCCATTGCTTGGATTGGTTACAGTTACATTATACACGCCTGGTGTGCTTACTACATTCGTCCGACTTGTAGCTGCATAGCCACTTGGTCCTCCCCAATTATAAGTATATGTTATATCATTTGGGAATGCTCTGATCGTGACACTAGTTGTAGTACACGTTAATGGTCCGCCTATGTTATCTGCTGTTGCAGTTGGTACTGTAACATCTTGTGATACAGTCGTCGTCGCTGTCGCTGTACATCCACTTGTTGTATTTGTTACTGTCACTTTATAGGTACCTGGTGCTGTCACTACTTTCGTAGCCGCAGTGCCACCGCCTGACCATGCATATGTACCTCCTCCTGTCGCTGTAAGGGTCACACTTGTCTTGGTACATGTCAATGGGCCATTATTACTTGCGCTTGCAGTTGGTACTGTGATGTTTTGCGCTACTGTTGTCGTTGCTACCGCTGTACATCCACTTGTTGTATTGGTTACTGTTACTGTATATGTACCCGGCGCTGTCACTACTTTTGTAGCCGCAGTACCACCACCTGACCAAGCATAGGTACCGCCGCCCGTCGCTGTCAAGGTTACACTGGTTTTGGTACATGTCAATGGACCATCATTATTGGCTGTTGCACTTGGTGCTGTATTATTTTGTGCTACTGTTGTCGTCGCTACTGCCGTACATCCACTTGTTGTATTTGTCACCGTTACTGTATACGTACCCGGCGCCGTCACTACTTTTGTAGTCGCAGTACCACCGCCTGACCATGCATAGGTACCTCCGCCTGTTGCTGTTAGCGTTACACTGGTCTTTGTACAGGTCAGTGGGCCATCATTGCTGGCTGTTGCTGTAGGTACTGTATTGTTTTGTGCTACTGTTGTCGTCGCTACTGCCGTACATCCACTTGTTGTATTGGTTACTGTTACTGTATAAGTGCCGGGAGTTGTTACTGTCTTGGTAGCTAATGCTCCGCCACCACTCCACAAGTATGTACCACCACCTGTTGCAGTAAGCGTTACACTGGTTTTGGTACATGTCAATGGACCATCGTTGTTGGCCGTTGGTGTAGGTACTGTGATGTTTTGAGCTACTGTTGTCGTAGCTAATGCTGTACATCCATTACTTGAAGTTACCGTTACTGTATATGTACCTGGTGCTGTCACTACTTTCGTAGCTGCATTACCGCCACCTGACCATGCATACGTGCCTCCGCCTGTCGCCGTCAGGGTTACACTGGTTTTGGTACAGGTCAGTGGGCCATCATTTGATGCGGAGCCTGTAGGTGGAGCATTATTAACATTTACAGTTGTCTGAGCTGTTTCATAGCATCCGCTGGATATATTAGTCACTGTCACGGTATAGGTGCCCCCGGTTGTAACTGTTTTTGTCTGATTGGTGCCACCTCCTGACCATAAATATGTAACTCCTGTCGATGGTTGCGCTGTTAGGACTACCGAAGTTTTGATACAGGTGAGCGGACCATCATTTGAAACTCCAGGGGTTGGTTTTGTTTTATTTTCTGTCACTGTCGTAGAACTTGATGTGGTACAACCATTCGATGCAGTAACAGTCACTGTATAAGTACCAGCAGTAGATACTACTTTTGTTCTAGATGTACCGCCAAAACTCCATACATAGCTCATTCCTGATGGATTCGCAGTCAAGGTCACACTTGTTTTTGTACAGGTCAATGGGCCATCGTTTGTAGCTGACCCTGATAATGTATTTACCGTCACCGCAAAACTACCCACAGCAGTACACCCTTTGCTGTCCGTTACTGTAATAGTGTAGGTTGCATCCGTTGCAGGAAGAGACTTTTGATTTCCAGTTCCTAAGCCACAACACCAATTGTAAGAAGTGTAAGGCGGTGTTCCTCCTGTCGCATTTACAATCTTGGTATAGTTACCTCCTGCACATACTTCGTCGCTGGCAGGACTGAAATTCAATTGTGGGTTGACTGTCACTGTAACCTGATCTGATGCTGTACAGTTGTTGGCATCTGTCACTGTCACTGTATAGTTATTTGTTGGATTGGTCAATGGACCTCTGATGGCTCCATTTGCTTTTCCATCACTCCATGTATAAGTGTAGGGTGAAGTACCGCCACTTGCTATAGCTGTCAATGTTGTAGATTGGTTGTAACATATTGTTTTGTCAGCTCCTGCATTTACAGTGAGTGGCGTTAATGTGATAGGTGACAGATTAAATACTAAATCTCCTAACAAGTATTCAAACCAAATGCCCCCTCCCATACTACTATTTAAAGCATTCGCTCCTGTTCCTATTTGCAATGGATGATTCAGTGCTTCTCCAGGATTTGTTACAGTGTATGTTTTTCCCGAATTAGTGCCTGTGCCGCACATTTTAAGTTCAAATGTATTGTAAAATGTCCAATTGCCAGGATTTGAAGCACACCCAGCCACAGGAGTCCACGGACTTGCAGGTGTGCCTGTGGTTTTTTGAGATCCACTAAGCTCAATTTTAAATCCCAAGGACAAATCAACATTACCAAGTGTTCCATTATTCTTTACTAATTCCATAACCCCTTTTAATGTGCCGTCAGCATATTCAATAATTCTGGCATTCGTTCCTGGTTTGATTTGATAGTTTATTCCATCAAGCAACAAAACAAGCGGTAAATTTCTTTGTGGGGATTCGAAGGTTTATCCTATTTCTGCAACATTGTATGCTTTCAAGATATTTGGTGTGCATAAACTCAGCGGGGTATTGTTGCAACTGGTTTGACAATTAATATCAAAATATAAATCAGTGCCGCCACCACCATTAGTAATTGTTTGGCCTGTAGTAGGTTGTGTCACAATTGTCATATCCATCCAACTAGAAAGTTGAAAAGCAGTTGTACTATAAAACGCAGCTCCAGTTCCTATTTGTACAGGTGTACCCATAGATGTCTGGTTAATATTAAGAATAGCACCATTCATCAATGATCCAGATACTCCAGTCAATGTCCCGCCCATGGTGTTATAATAATACCAATCCGGCCTAGCTGAAGTGGTACATTCTCCTCCACTTGAATTAAAATGTGGAGGCCCTGTTAAATTTCTTCCTGATAATAAAACATTTAAATTAAATTTGATATTACTATTAACTGTATTTTGAATTTGTGCTACTATGGAAGCTGTTCCGTTATTATATTCTGTAATACTTCCCGATAAAACAGTGTAACCAGGTTGATAAACTCCATTAAATCTCAAGTCCAGCCATGGGCCTTGATTAGAAACTGATCCATCGCACTGAGAAGTATTTTTTAATTGGCAAGTTTTTTGGATATTTGAACATTCCCATTTAACATAATCTTGATTAGTAGAATATTTTCTTTTATAAAATACAAGTTTATCTTGATTGCCATTTGCAGCAGTAACTGCCGCAACAGCTGCATTAAAGATACTGTTAGCACTTCCTCCAGTGCCTGTTAAGTACCATACCGCAATAGCTGCAGGATCATTATCGCTTGTGGGAACATTATAATTGCAAATAATCCAAGCAATACGCGCTGCAGTTAATGCACTGAGACCTACACCCGAATAATTTGTGATAGTATGATCTGTATAAGACGGTGGAGCACTCGCATTTCCACTGATACATTGCCATTTGCTTTTATTTATAACTGTGCAACTTGAAGATACTTCAAAACCACAAGGTGTTGATACACTGTTATCAACATTATAAGCTTTACCCGTTTCCAGACCAGATCTCGTAATCGAGACTCCATTACAGTCCGTAAAAGTAATATTGCCACAAATAGCTCTTGAACCATAATTTTCAGGCAACAATCTTCCAAAATCTATTGTAAAACTATCGATAGTATTTAATAACATTGAATTATCATCTGTAATTCTAATATTGTAATACTTTCCAGGGCTTAAGTTTTCAATAGTTAGTTTACCATTAATGGCATTAAGGTCTGTTCTTTTTTGAAAATTACCAAAACCTTTGTACTCGTAATTTACATTAATTTCTCCAGAGTAATGTTTGTGAAGTGCCACGAGAAGTTTTCCATCACTCTTTGCTTGTTTACTTTCACTATAAACTTTGAAACTATTATTATCTAGTTTCTGCGAAAAAATTACTTGGATATTTCCAATAATTAAAACATAAAATGCTAATTGAAATTTTATAATATTAATTATAAAATTTCTTTGATTAAAGAAACTTTTCATTCTCAAAATTTTAGGTTCACAAAAAAAAAGAAACCGAAGTTCGGACTCAACGATTCCCGTATAAAAACTAATCATGAGACTCTATCAAAAGTATAAGTCACATAAATTATATCTAGAAAATCACAAAATGTAAAATAATTTACATTTATATGAATTAATTTTTCTATTTTCGATTAAAATAAAATATCATATTGAAAATAACAATAATATATTAATTTGCAACTGCAAAATTAATAAATAATAATATTTTATTAAATAATAAATACTAAATGTAAAAAATATTACATTTAGTATTGGTCAATTGTGGGGTTATGTAGGATTTGATAAGGGTTTATATCATCAAATCAAATAATAGACACAATTATGAGTCATTACCCCTACTTGAAATGGCTTTTTTTCATTTATACCGAAAAAAAAATCATACTACTCATGTTAATGTCCAAATTATTTTTGACTTTGATGACTACAATCTTTCGGTCTAACGAACAGTGTAGACGTGATAATCACGCAAAAAGTGACAAGTTGTGGGGATTTGTAAATTTGAATATGGGTTGAGCTGAAAATGTGTTTAAATTGTTTTGCCAATCGATGTCAAAATCTTAGACTTTATGACTATTAGCATTCGGTCTCCTGACCGATATGTGTGTAACCGTCGGTCAGCAGCTCTCCAATCCCGCCTGACCACTTTAGTCGGGTTAACAAATCAACCGATGGTGATGCCCTGGAGTCATCCGATCAGGTATGAGCACAATTCAACAAATTGGCAGTTATACTGTTCCGCAAACCGACAGTATCATAATTCTGCAATTCCACTATTCTGCAATTATACTCAAAATAAATTGGTTTGCGAAAAATTTATCTACTATTGTTGTATTTCATTTTTTCGCCTCACATTAAAAATCATCAATTTTTTTGCGATTCGGGCAAGAAACCTTAATATATTGCATCGTAGTTAAAAGTTACGACAAACAAACGAAACTTAATAAGAAATCTAGCACAGTGCAAAAAAATGAATTGCACCTTCTACTATTGTATTCATTTTGAGTAAGGACGAAGTTTATGTATACCCAAAGCGGTAACACGAAGCTTGTATTTAAAGTGATTTAAAATCAGGACATTTATCATCATGAACCTTAATTGTCGTAATAAAATAAAAACATGTAAAACATCGTCTTTGTAATGGCGACAGAATTGTTTATAAAATAAAGACATGAGTACCATCGCCTTTAGAAAAATAAATTCTCATCAGTATTAGCAGTTTTGTATTTTTTTTTGCTTAAGGGTCAGTGGATGCTCCTCAATCAAAAAAAAAATGACCAATTAGGACATCAGCTCAAGCTTTCATGCTTTTTGTGATCACATAATTACCACATTAACTCATTAGCACAACTTGTCACACTCAGAGCGATCAACTAGCACATTAACCCATTACAAATTCCATTATTTCATCCTGAATTTCCACCCAAATGTCGATAATATCCATAATTGGCACCTGAATTTGCAACAAATCCAACCAATATGATATTTATGAATGCATTGGAGTATGTGTACACGTACTTCTTTTTATTCAAAACAATATCTTAACCGATCTATGACTTTTCTTACCGGATCCATTTGTAACAAAAATAAAGCGTCAGAAGCATTATTGCTGGATCAGGGTTATAAAATTGAAATATTTGACAAAATATCAGATGTGGAGGAAGACTGGACCATCATATCAGAAGGAAATGATATTTTTTTCAGTCCTCATTTCCTGAAAATCATTGAGAACTATCCTGTCTCAGATATAGTGCCCTACTACGGATTAGTCACTTTTAATAACTTACCTGTCGGAATAGTTTATTTTCAATCAAAGTATGTCACCCTTAAAGAAAATCTGAGAAAGTCCGAAACCCACCAAAGGTCTTCATTTCAGAAAATCACAGAACCCATCAAACAAGCTGTAGTTGGATCCATCAATTTTCAAACTATCATTTGCGGTAATTTACTTTTGACAGGTCGGTATGGATTTTGTTTCAAAACTGATATATCCAGAGATCAGCAGTTTTACCTTGTTATACAGGCTACTGATAGGTTAAACCAATACCTGAATAAAAAAGGGATTGCTTCTGGACTCATTCTCATCAAGGACTTTTTTACAGAAGATACTCCTGCAGCAGGAGAATATCACAAAGGCTTCGCAAAGTTTACCGTTCAACCAAAAATGATCCTTGAAATGAAGCCTGAATGGAATACTTTTGATGATTATCTGGAAGACTTAAAGTCCAAATACAGAGTCAGGGCCCGAAAGGCAATGCAAAAAGCAGGAGATATCACCAAAAAAGTGTTTACAGCTGACGACATTGCAAACCACAGACAGACGATTCACGCCTTATATAAAAATGTATCTGATCAGGCAGGATTCAACGCATTTGTACTCCATGAAAGATATTTTGAACAATTAAAAGAAGCACTCGGGGATAAATTAAAATTGACCACGTACTGGAGACATGGCAAAATGATCGCTTTTTTTACAAGTATAAAAAACTATGACGCCCTGGATGCCCACTTTCTGGGATATGAACCCGATGAAAACTATGAGTGTCAGCTTTATCTGAATATGTTGTATGATCTCATCAGAGAAGCTATAGACTACAAAGCGTCCAAGGTGGATATGTCACGTACGGCCATCGAAATAAAATCAACGGTTGGTGCGGTACCTCATGATATGTACCTGTATCTCAGACATACCAACAAAATTCTGAATAAAACTGTAGAAACTGTCCTGGATTTTGTAAAACCTCAGGATGAATATATCTACAGGAGTCCTTTCAGGGATGAATTGTAGCGTCTGATTTGGTTTGACTATTTAGGGTCTGCTGAAAAAGTAGCATCACCCAATTTTCATAAAGCTATTGGTGTGGTTAATTGTTCAAAAAACAAGCGATAGTGAACATGAACGTAGTGTAGTGCAAAGCACCAAAGGCGGGTAAGCCTTTGACGAAGTGAACCGCTAGCGGATGGGCAGAAAAAGTGCGTCTATTGCCAATGATAAATATTTGATGTAAAGGACGGAAAATCAAGGCAATAGAAAAATGCAGGACTGAACGATCCTGTAAGGTCGAGCATGACAGTGCGAGAAGTGAAGGAACCCGAAAGGGATGGGTAGGTCGGGAATGAACAACAATACACCTAGCTGATTTAAGTTTAAATCAGTGCCTTCATTTTTGAGTGATTTCGTATCACTCAAATGGCAAAGCTGCACCATTCAGTTACCTTTTTTGAACTAGCGTTTTTGGGTTACTTTTTTTCTGGGTAAGCATTCCAAAGGAATATGTGAGAGCAAAAGATGCAAAAAAGTGACTGCCGTCCGCATAGGACAATGTTAAATCAAAGTGCAAAGGTTTTACTCACAATAAATCAAAAAACATTGCAATGGTATAAAAATTTAAAATATAATTGAATAAAATATTGAAATTCAGCAACATATAATATATTCAGCAAACTCTACTTCCCTTTAAATATAGGTTTTCTTTTTTCCAGAAATGCTGCAGTACCTTCCTTATAATCTTCACTATTTCCTGCCAGAGTTTGTAATTCATCTTCCAGCTTCAGTTGTTGCTCAAGGTTATTGGTCAGAGATTGATTGAGTGCTTTTTTAGTCAGCGCCAGACCATAAGTGGGCATTTGTGCTAAAGTTCCTGCCATCTTCAACACTTCCTCCATAAACACTTCATCGGGAGAGACTTTATACACCATACCCATCATCAACGCGTCACGGGCTGACACTTTTTCGCCGGTCATCATGAGCGCTGAAGCCCTTTGAAAACCTATTAGCCTGGGCAACATAAAGGTACCGCCACTATCCGGTATTAATCCTATCTTGCTGAAAGCCTGAATAAATGACGCAGATTCTGCTACCAGTACAATATCACATGCAAGGGCAATGTTGGCACCTGCACCGGCAGCAACACCATTGACAGCAGCAAAGACAGGTTTAGGGATGTTTCTGATTCTGGTGACTATCGGATTATAATGTTCAGTCAGAATTTTGGTCAGATCAGGACCATTGGGGTCTGTTGCCTCAGCCAGATCCTGGCCTGCGCTGAATGCTTTTCCGCTGCCGGTGATGACGATACACCTTACAGATTCATCCTGAGCGGCTTTATCGAGGGCTTCCTGCATAGCCAGGGCCATTGGTCTAATAAAACTGTTGAATTTGTCTGGCCTGTCCAGTGTGATGGTGGCAATATTGTCAGCGATTGTGTATTGTATATTGTTCATTATTTTAAGGATAAATGAATATTAGTTAATTGAATTTTGGATATCAATGACATTTAAAGTAATCAAATGGCTCCAGACAATCGTTGCATTTGTACAATGCCTTGCATGCTGTAGAACCAAATCTACTGATTAACTGTGTATGCGCAGATCTGCATTGAGGGCAAATGACTTCCGGGGTTTTTCCGGTTAAAAAACTGTGATCTGATGATTTCTGGGCAGGCGGTGCAATACCATATTCGAGCAGTTTTTGCCTGCCTACTTCAGTAATCCAGTCAGTCGTCCATGCCGGTTCGATGAGAGAGACGATCTCTATATCCGATACACCATAATCCTGCAAAGCAGATCTGATATTTACCTCAATCATATCCATCGCAGGACATCCGTTGTACGTAGGTGTAATGAAGACTGATAATTTCCCATTTGGATCAAAAGCGACGTCTCTGAGTATCCCCAGATCTGCGATGGTGACGACAGGTATTTCAGGATCTGTTACTTCTTCCAGTATTTTGTAAATTTGTGCAGAAGTCATACTACTATAGATTTACTGAGTATGTAGGGGTAATACTTGTAGAACAATAATGCCCATATTTTACCCAGGATGACGCCAAGTATTGCTCCACCCAAAATATCCAAAGGAAAATGCACCCCAACATACACTTGGGCCAACCCTACCAGGAATGCCCAAAACCAACACCATGGTTTTATCTTCTTGATGTATCTGCCCAAAGTAAGTACTAAAAAAGTTGCCATAGCAAAATGATTGGAAGCATGGTTGGATGTAAAACTGTACCCTGAGCCACATTCCACTCTTTCTATCACATTCATATACTCTGTATTGCACGGGCGTATGCGCTGGATATTTTTTTTGATCAGTTTGGCACTGATCATATCTGATGATGACACAGTCAAAATAAAGAAAATGACAAACCAGTATGCTTTCCGACCAAAATTAAAAAATACAAAGGCAATAATAAATATATACAATGGCATCCAGAAAAGGGGTTCGCGCACCCACGGCAACAATGTATCAAATAGCACATTTGACATGCCTGAATTTACAAATTCGAATAAATCAAGGTCCCACTGTATGAGATTCATAAAATTTTCCTTACCATTTCTACTTTATAAACATCTTCGTAAGGTATATGTTTTGAAAAATAAATCCGAAGTATTTACCGTTGATAATGGTAGATTTATGCAAAAAACAATACTTTTGTACTATGTGTCGTATTAATAGTTTGTGGATTTTACTTATAGTTCCATTGTCTTTGATAAGTTATATCAGCCAAGGACAGGCAACTTTGCTTTACAGTGAAATAGATAAGATCATCAGATACGATACGGATATAGACATGAAAAAGACTCCTGGCTATATTATTGGAGTATTTGACAATGATTCTACTTACTTTTTTTCTTATGGTACAAAAATCCTGAAAGATAAAGTAGCTATCACAAAAGATGACATTTTTGAATCCGGCAGTGTCAGCAAACTTTTTACTTCTGCTCTTATCAGTATACTCATTGCTGAGGATAAAATAGATATTTCTGAACCTGTAAATAAATATCTCCCGACAGAATATGTAAATCCAAGGCTATCTGATCTCACCATATCGGATCTTGTCCATCATCAGTCCGGATTGCCCAGAAGGCCTTTGTACTTTGGTAAAAAAGAAAAGTCATTACAAAATCCTTACGCTTTTTACACCGAAAAGGACTTATTGAAGTTTTACCGGGATTACATACCATCGGGCAAATCTTTTGAATACAGCCACACCAACTATGCCTTGCTTGAAGTAATAATAAAAAATATTTGTGGCAGTTCTTTTCAGGACCTTTTACAGGAAAAAATTTTGAGTAAGCTAAAAATGAACCAAACATTTACAGACTTTCCGGAAGAAAAACTCAGTTTACTTACGCCAGGATATGACAGAGCATTAAAAAAAGTTGCTCCATGGACATTTGCATCGTTTAAGGGTTCTGAGGGTATAAAGACGACAGCAAATGATATGATTTCATTTTTAAAAGCCCATATTTTAATGTCCGGCACATCATTGGACACCATTCTGGGAAAAAATCTGGATATTGTGTCGTATCCGGGTCTCAATGAATCACTATCTATCGCCATGGGATGGCACAACTTCAGTAAAAATAAGCTGAATATTTACATGCATACAGGAAGTACCTCAGGACATAATGCTTTTGCAGCAATAGTCAGAGAAACTAAAACCGGAGTTGTAATTTTTTCAAATTCATCTACCGGCACCCAGGACCTTGGATTACAGATACTACGGTTGATCAATTATAATTGGAAACGTGTCAATAGCTGATGATGGAAAATAATAAACTAAAAACTCTGTCGTGGGATGATTTCAAAAGTCTGGGAAATCCCGACAATGCCCCTGAAATGCCTGAAGATGTTGAGAAAAACATTATAAAACCATCAGATCATCATCTCCGTATCCACTTGGACAAAAAACAGAGAGGTGGCAAAGAAGTGACTTTGATACGTGGGTTCAAAGGCAGCGAAGAATCATTGGAAGATCTTGGAAAAACGCTGAAGTCTAAATGTGGTGTTGGCGGCGGTGTCAAAGATGGTGAAATTTTACTTCAGGGCAACCACAGAGACAAAGTTCTTAAATTACTTCTGGAGATGGGATATAAACAGACAAAAAAAGCCGGAGGTTAACTCCACTTAACAGACTACCTGATTGTCTTCGAATGTGTCGGGTATTGTCTTTTTATCCGCATCCTCATAAAATCTTTCGGCAAAAGTGTGTGAAGACGGATGTCCGTATCGGATGACCATGTACACCATCCAAATGATGCATACATTCAGTATTGAAAATAATAACAGGATCAGACTCAGATCAGTATCAAATCCACACAAAAATACAAAAAATAGAAAAAGTGATGTTGTAAAAGCAATGAGGAACTGAACGTTTTTCATCTGTTTATTTTTATTTGTTTTTTAATGGTCAGATGGAATCTTTGATAAAAAATAATCATTGTGGTTTGTATAAAATAAACCCCGATTATTTTTTATGTCGATTTCATGATTGTAAACCTTTGATCATCAGGCAAACAATGATATTTTTAAAAGGTTTTTAAAAAGACGATCCAAAAATTAGGTGGTCTCATCCACATCTTGTAAGATGCCGGTTTCTTTTCCAAAATAATCCACAAACATCTGCATTTCACTTGCCAGTTTATTGTTGCCGGTTGCTCTGAAATAGGTATCAGCGAGTGATTTCAGGTGCTGAAAAACGAACCTGTCCATCTCCACCACCTGCATCTCCGTTGTCCATAAATCAATCTTGAATGTATCCTTATATTCTTTGTCAAACAGCGCAAGCATCATGGCTTTGCATTCAATAAAGTTTTGGCCTTCAGGATTGTCATCACTTTTCCAGTGAATAGATTCAGGGTGTTTGTCTTCGTTCAGCCCGATTTCAATTTCTATTTTTGATTTTTTTACTATCTGCTTTTTCAATTGTGTATATTTTTTATTCTTTCAGATAAATAATTTGGTGTGGAAAGAAGGCTGAAAATGAATTACTTATCTAAACACCCGCAAAACTCTTCGCCATAAATTCCAACCTGTCAGATTCATAGATACTTTTGCCGGGAATACCTTTCTGACTGATTTTCAGCATCGCTTCAGCTACATCTGATGCAGTGATTGGTTTATATTTTTTTAACGGACCAATTAATAATCCTGAAAAGATATCAGAGAATTTTGTGGCCATTTTTTCACCAAATCTGCTTTCCTTCCTGTCGCCTAATAAAAGTGACGGTCTGATAATAGATAAACTATTGAAGCCCAGCTTAGCCAGAGCATTTTCAACCTTACCCTTCACTTTTGAGTAATAAATCAAAGATTTTTTATCTGCCCCCATGGAAGAAATCAACAATACTTGCTTCACTCCGTTTGCCTTAGCTATGGTAGCAACATTTATAGTATAGGTAAAATCTACTTTATAAAAAGCTTCTTTGCTGCCCGCCTTTGCCATCGTAGTACCCAAACAAAGATATAGATCATCACCTTTTATCTGATCAGATATTTTTTCCAAATGATCAAAATCAACGATTATCTGTTCAAGTAACGGGTGAGAAATTTTTAAAGGTTTCCTAACAAAAGCCTTTACATTGTGATAAAAGCCGGAATCAAGAAGCTTTTTTAATAATTCAGATCCGGTAAGACCGGTACTACCAAATATTAAAGCGGATCTTTGGGTCATTTCATTGCATTTTCAAGATCGTGAATAATATCTTCAGCATCTTCAATACCTACGGAAAGTCTGATGAGTCCATCAGTGATGCCATTGGTCTCCCGTTGCGCTTTGTCTACATTGAGATGTGAACTGGTGGCAGGATGCAGCACCAGTGTATCCACATCACCCAATGTAGGTGCCATCGCGCAAAACTGCATTTTGTTGATCATTGCCAATACTTGAGACAGAGTGCCATCCACTTCAAAACTGAGCATACCGCCAAATTGCTTCATTTGTCTTGAAGCTACTTCGTGGTAAGGATGATCAGGAAGCCCGTTATAATTTACTTTTTTGACACGTGGATGATTGCTTAGATAGGTGGCGACATTCATAGCATTTTCAGAGTGTTTTTTCATCCTTAGTGCCAGTGTCTTAAGACCGTTGTTGATCAGCCATGCATCCCATGCATTGCACGTGCTTCCCAAAAGTTTTAGTGTTGTCCAAACCTGTTTTTTATATTTTTCATCATGCCCTATGATCACACCGGAAATAGAGTTGCCATGACCATTGAGATATTTTGTGGTCGAATGAATCACAAAGTCGATACCCAAAGCCAGTGGTTGCTGGATGACAGGAGTACAAAACGTATTGTCCACACAAGTGATGACGCCATACTTCCTGGCAAGTCGAGCTATCTGCACCATATCGATGCACTTCATGGTAGGGTTGGCAGGCGTCTCAAGATAGAGTAATTTAATATTTCTGTTGGTTTGCAACAAATACTCCACCTGATCGATGACGGTCAAATCCGTAAAAATGGTCTTTATCCCGCTATTGGCTATCACTTTCAATAATAGTTCAGTGGTACCTCCGTACAGGTCACCTTGAGTAAGGATGGTTTCGCCGGATTTAACCAATGAAAGTATCACCGTAGAAATCGCCGACATCCCACTACTCGTGAGGTAACCATAAGCATTCAAACCTGTTCCAAAGGCTTCCAGGTCAGCTAATTTCTGACTCACTGTGTCGATAGTTGGATTGCCGTACCTGCTATATACATGTCCGGAAGTTTTTCCTGTAAATATGTCAATACCCTGTTCCATGTTTTCAAACTCAAATGAGGATGTAGCATAAATTGGCAACTGATGTGGTTGTGTGGTACGTTTTTCTTTGATCTCCTTGACGCACATGGAGTCAATGCTTATTTTTGGGCTGCTCATCTTACAAAATTTTATAAACAAAGACAAAGGTAAGCATTATAAACTGAGTGTTAAAAATATTATTGTAAAAGGTAAGTATGTTGTGATGATTCTGGGATATGGTGAAAAACAATCATTTAATAGTAGCATAGCCACAACGAATTTGAAATTATTCTTATAATATTTCCCTATTTATACTAATTTTGTACCTATCCCTGCTGAACAATGATTAATGTAGTTGTCTAAATGCAAAGAGAAAACAAAAAGCATATAGAAGATCTAAAAAATGGCGATGTAAAAGCCTTCAAGTTGGTTTTTGATTTATATCATTCAACAGTATATGGCGTCTGCAAAAAAATGACGAGTGATACCTTTTATGCTCAGGAGATTACATCTCAAGTCTTTGTGACTCTGTGGAAAAAAAGAGAAATATTAAATCCTGACTACCCAATACTCAATTTAATTATAAAGATTACTAAAGATTTAGTCGCTAATCATTTCAATAAAACCATCAGAGAAAAGTCAAATCTTGACAAATATCTGAAAGAAAGCTCAGACTTCGCTCATTCATCCGATGAGTCAAATTTTATTTTTGATATTTATCTCGACATCGTGGAACATGCGATTCAAAAATTACCTGAAAAAAGAAAAGAAGTTTTTCAGCTATATTTTTACCAGCATTACACTTATTCTGAAATCGCTCAACAAATAGATATAGAAGAATCAACCGCAAGAGTACATGTCTTCAAAGCCCTTGAATATTTGAGAAATTATATTTTGACCCATCCTGACTTTGGGGAAACTTAAAGTATAATGAAAACCGTAATTATTTAATCGATTTTACATTATTTAACAGTTGGTTTAAAATACTTTTTAAGTTGCTGTCCGAAGGCTTTGGCGCGATATTGTTAATAATGTTTCCATCAGTATCCACAAGGATAGATCTGGGAATAAGACTGACACCATACGCTTTCATGAAGTCTGAATCAAGTGCATTATCAGAAATTAAATGTGTGCCACCAACATTGTATACAGGAACCATTTTTTTCCATTTTGCATAATCCTTTTTATCGTCCACAGAAATGACCACAAAAGCTATATTCTTACCTTCATACTCTTTGATCAATTCTTTTAAAGCCGGCATTTGTTTGATGCAAGGCCCGCACCAGGTAGCCCAAATATCAATATAGACAATTTTACCCTTAAAATCTGACAGCGAAACCTTGGTTCCATCGTAGCTTTCGTACTCAAACCCTATAGATTTGGTGCCCGAAGAAGTATTTTGAGCTGTTTGCAATCTTCCTTTTAGTTTATCTTTCATTTCCTCAGATACAAGCATTGCCATTATTTTTTCATAATCTGCATAATAATTTGCATTTTTATTACTTACATTATTAAACAGCATACTGATAATAGATTCTTTGATGTATATACTCTGTATATCCTTTGTAGCATTTCTGACAAATTCAATGTTGGTGAGTGTAGAGTCTGCATCCAAAGCCGCTTTTAGCCTGAGTCGGTAATTTTCGATCACTAAAACCCTGAAGTTTTTATCATGAAGAAACAATTCCTGATCATCGAGTTTTATCTTTAGTATAGGATCATAATAATCCAAAGGCAAAACAGGATGCTCTTTCAAATGATAATGATTAAATTTATCATAATTATTATGAATCAGAAGGTAATCCGTTTCTATAACCTTGTCCATAAGATTTTTATCTGTTTCGCTCAAAGCTGACTCCTTCAATATGGATAAATATGCCACTTTATTAGATGCGTTTTTTTTCAAAAATTCATCTAATGGCACTACGAAGAACTCTTTGGCATCACCAACTAATTTCGCTTTATTTTTTCCTAATGCAACAGCAAAATTATTGATTTCACTTCCTTTACCTTCATAACGAATTGTTTTATGAAAATCTTTGGCATCCAAATACAGTTGAATATCATATCCGTCTTTCAAGTGTATCTGACTAAAAGATTTTCCTATACTGAAGTAATAACTGGCGTCTTCTTTCAGATTCAAAGTATCTCTAAAATTTCCTTCGGCATCAATGGATATCTTTTTCTCAAAACTAAGTTCAATGTGCGAGAGTTTCAGGAATTTTTCTTCTGTATTACTAATTTTGCCTGAAAAAATGACGGACTTCATCTGGCATAATACCGAGAAATTAAAAGCCAGCATTAAGGAAAATAGTGTGATGAGTTTCAACATTATAATTTTAATTTTCTTTATTTTTTAAATATAACAAATCTATGTAAACGCTTCAATGTAAAAAAGTTGTGATTTGATTCAATTCAGTTTAAATTATTTATGATATTTGCTTATAAAGTTTTTGAAATACGCAATTTTTGCTGCGTCCGTGACCAATTCATAGGTGACTTCATCTGTCCGATCCTGCAATACTTCACCTGTGAGTAAGTTTCTTCTAATGATATGATACCTACTGAAAACCATCTGATTAGGCGTTTGGCTTTTTAGGGTCAGGCCAGGAATAATATTGGTAATGGCAGGAGCCGGATTAGGTATCTTTAAAACATTTCCTTCGATTTTATAAAAACTCACCAATGAATCAGCCCGTGGTTTTAGATCTAATTTGCTGAAATCAAAGGTATTTGCAAATGTGAGTCTGTAGAAAGCATTAGGCTCTACAAACAGATGGTAAAGGTCTGCTGTAGCATTGGCGGTATTTGATGTAAAAGTTGTGTCGTTTTTGACTTGCCAAAAACCAGCAGCACTAAATGTCGGAGACAAATCTTCCTCCTCTGTACAGGATATCAGCCCTGCTGAAATGGCTATAACCACTATAATAAGTAAAACAACAGGCTTTTTAATATTTTGAATTATTTTGATATTGTTCATTTTTATAAACTTTTATGATCATTATTGAATGTATTATTGTCTTGTGATTCCTCCGTATTCATTTTGCTGCCACCCTAAGAAGTCCACCTCTCGTTGAATGATAGGAAGTGCATAAGTCGGTGCATTGGGCGCTAATTTAAAGGTAAAAACTTGTGAATTGAAATCAAGAGGATCCAACCTTCCTCTTTTTGTAACAGTAATGTTGGCATTATCCAACGCATTATACCTCTTGAGATCGTGCCATCTCATGATCATAGCTATCTCTCTTCTGCGTTCTGCTTTGACTGCATCTAGAGTACCATTAATATTGTCAACATAATTAGCCGGAAATCTTCTTTTTCTGAGCTCCTTTAGAATAATGCTGGCATTCTCTCCATCTCCGGCACTTCTTGCTCTGCATTCTGCCATAATCAACATTATCTCCGGTACAGTAACACTTAATATATAGCCACTAAATGTAGTACTTGTGGCATTTTTCAGATAATTCTTTGAGATCAGCTGATCTTTAAATCTTGGTCTCAGGAATGTTGCATTTATATTAGCGTTATTATCATAATATACTTTTTTACGCAAATCTGTTGTTTCATAACTTTCATACAATTCTTTAGTAGGTATCATTCTGGTTTGTGCTGAAGCCTGACCAACAAATCTGAAAAAAGACTCCTTATACCACAAGTTACTATTGCTGGTCGGATCATTAGCATTCTGATCTGCAGCAATGGCAGGATACGAAGGTGTGGCAGAATACATCACACCGTTAAAAGTTTCATTCTGAACAGTTAAATTTCTTTGTGCAAAAAGTGTTTGATTATTGAGATCATATAAAAACTTATTAGAATTGTAGGCAGATTTAGCATTATTGAACGCTTTTGAGTAGTCACCCAAATACAGATACACCCTTGCTAATAAAGATTCTGTGGCGGGGACTGTGATTCTCCATGGTATATTTGTGTTAAGTGTCACAGCTCCTGCATCTTTTAGTTCTGATTTTGCTTCTTCCAGATCTTTAAGGATATTGTCAAAAGTAAACTTTACTGTATTTCTTGTTTCAACTCCAGACTCAATTGTACTTATTGAATTTCTGTAACCGATGCCCGGCGTATTTCCACCATTGAGAGAAGGATGTGCGCAGTATTCTACAGCCAAAAGAAAGTGATACAAGGCTCTAAAAAACTTAGCCTCAGCTTTGATCTTTATTTTAAGATTCGCATCGCCTACGACCTCAGGATTATCGATAGTATTTATAATTTGGTTGAACATATACATGTAATTGTAAGTGGACAGAAAAGGGACAAAACCTGTACTTCCACCTCCTTGTGATTGAAAATAGGATTCATTCCACGTACTATATGACTCCCATCTTTGGATATCAGTTAGATTGTTAGCTGGAATATTGTTTTGTAATTCGGGCACAAATTCACAATCATCTGATGCTACAATGGCATTTGCCCATTCCACTCTGTTTCTGGTAACCCGTATATTATTGAGCAATACGTCATATTGTGATCCATCATTAAAAGTAGCAATACCACCCTCTTCTGGTGTGATATCTAAATAATCCTGACAGCCTGCTGTTGAGATTATTAGTATTATCATTAGTATTTTATTTTTCATTTCTAAATTATTATTTAAGGTTGATAGATTATTTAGAATCCTACTCTGGCTCCAAAAGTGAATGTTCTGATAGGCTTGATAGATCCGGGTAAAAATCCGGGATCATATCCACCTTTATTATTGGTCCATAACAAACCAAGATTTCTCACTTGAGTGTATAATGTTAAATTGTTAAATACATTTCGGATCTTACCCAAATCTTTTTTAGTAAATTCATAACCGATGTACAATTCGTCCCATCGCAATGCTGATGCATTGTCAATCGTATTTAATGAATTAAATGAATACATAGTATTTCCAGTATTTACCATCAACCGGTTATCCAATGTGGGGTAAAGAATCCCTAACTGATCAGATGCCACTAAGGATGAAGTTGTAATAATTTGATCCCAGGCCGACTGTGGAAAATTTTTGGAGAGATGAGATGAAGTAAAATTCGGTCCATTAGTTATATTTCTGATTTTATGTCCAAATCTACCTGTCATTACAGACATAAGAGTAAACCCCTTCCAATAAAATGAATTAGTAAATCCAAGAGTAGAAGGTGGTGTGGATCTTCCTCCATAATAAAGTCTTGGGTCATCAATGATTTTTACACCTGGCATAGGCGTACCCAAGGCAGTGATACCTGTAAATGAATTGCTGGCATTATTTAAAGTAACCAATTCTCCCGTTTTAGTCTCCTGGATGAAAAAACCTTCTTTTGTAACCCCTGCTAATTTTATTCCCATGATTCTATCTGTGGGCAAACCTTCTATAAACTGTGTAAAACCTGTATATTGAGATAATTGAGGACTGATAAAATTGAAATTTAAAATCTTGTTGTAGTTATAGTCCGCATTTATACTACCAGACCAAGTCAGATCGTTTGCAATTTTCAAGGATGATCCTAAACTTAACTCAATTCCTCTATTCAATACTTCAGCTGCATTGAGGGTAAGTTGTGTGACAGACCATAATACATTCGAAGTTTGGACATTTGAAATCAGATCCTTTGAATGTCTGTTGTACACATCAATGCTTCCAAACAATTTAGAATTGAAAAGTGAAAAATCAACTCCAAAATTTGTAGAATAAGTTTTTTCCCAGGTAAGCTCGTCATTGATTCTGCCAGAAACATCCCCACTTGGCAAATTGCCCGTTTCTCCGGTAGGTGCAATCGTGGCAAACACTGAAAATGGCAGCAAATTGTATTTGCCTGCCGCATTTCCTGTAGCGCCATATGTGATTCTTGCAGCCAGCCTGTCAAAAGTTTTATTATTTTTCATAAAGTTTTCCTGTAAAACATTCCATCTCAGGCCAGCGGAGAAAAATGGTGAAAACCTATCACGATTGGTTTTTGAAATAAAGTTTGATGCATCTGTTCTAATACTTGCACTAACCGTATATTTTCTGTCAAGAGTATAAGATCCACTGAAAAAAGCAGCCACATATCTTTCATTCTGAATAAATGCTTGTCTTGAAAATTCTATTGGAGAAATTTGTGATCTGCCACTTTCATAAGTTAAATTAGTTGCAGGGAAACTTTGATTGAATATACTATTGTGTGCAAATGTGTAGTTGTAATAGGCGTAGTTCAAATTTTTGCTGCTATAACCGTATTTTACGTCCTGAGCATTAATACGATCTGTCCCCTTTATTATTTCTCCACCAAATAATAAAGCAACCTCGTGCCTGTTGTTAATTGTTTTGTTATAATCGGCCTGAATTCTTCCTTTATAAGAATTTCTAAGGTTTCCACCTGTATAATTATATACCCCACCAGCGGGAAATTGAGCCACATATCTTTTACTTACTGTATCCAATACTGATGTTATGTTTTGCAAATCTCTGACTGCAAAACTATTAGGGTCATAAATATCCCTTCTGTCACTTCTGTATTGTTCATACTGGAACATAGGCCTTATTTTTAGTCCTTTCCCCACATTTATTTCCAGCTCATTCTGGATTCTAAGATCTAAGGCTGTAGAAAGGTTATCCCTTAAATATGATTCCTCAAGAAGATTGTACCTTGTGCTATATGGCAATCTGGATTCTTCTGCAACGGCTCTTGGTACAAAATATTTGTCACTCTGATTTACAAAATTTCCATTGCCATCAAGTATTCTCGTAAAGGGAGAATAAATACTCTTTGCATGGGTCAAGTTTACCCCATTATTTTTGGCAGATAAATATGTAAGGTTTGTATTAATGTTATATGTCAAAACCGGCGAAATCTTGTATGAATTTCCAAAATTTAATAATATCTTGTCATTAATATTTCTTTGAATATGGCTTTTATTGCCGTCATACAAGAGCGATAATTTATAGCTGTTTTTATCGCTGGCACCAGAAATAATAATATTGTGCTGCTGTGTAAATGGTTTCTGCAATACATATTTATCAAAATCATCCTTATAGCCAGCACTAAGCCTTTGTGCTCTTCGATTATTAAAATCCTGATCTGAAAGAAGGCCTTTTTCTTTATCAAAGATCATTGTAAAATAATCAGATGTCCCTCCTTGAAAGGTCAAATTATTATAAGGATTTACAATTGATGTGGTATTTTTAAAAGTATTGTAAAAATAATCACTGTACTCTATTTGAGTTTTTGAATCAATTATATCCATATAATTTCTTATATCCATGTCATCACCAAAACTCAAAAATGTATTATAACTTAAATTTATTTTATCCTTTCTGGTATCTTTTTTAGTTGTGATGACTATGACGCCATTGGCAGCTCGTGCTCCGTAAATCGATGATGCTGCTGCATCTTTGAGTACATCGACAGATTTGATATCATTGGGGTTTAAGGTCTCAAAACCGCCATCTATCGGAAATCCATCAACCACCAAAAGCGGCAATCTGTCTCCTTGAATATTAGAGAGTGAGCTTCTTCCTCTGATGATAAAGCCTAGAGTTGGATCTGATACCAATCCTGCAATCTGACCATTTAAAGCAGATTTCAGGTCTGTTGTGGGTCGGTTGGAAATAACTTCGGATTTTACACTTCCTGCAGCTCCGGTTATTCTTTCTTTAGAAATTGTTTGAAAACCCGTTGATACTATAGTTACTTCTGATAGTTTTAAAAAAGCTTCTTCCATGACAACTTCAATAAATGGTCTTAGGCTCACCGGGATTTCTATGGTTTGAAATCCTATATAAGATAAGATCAAGACTTCATTTCCAGTTACTAAATCCAAAGTAAACTCACCATTTACGTCAGTAATTGTTCCTGTTTCTCCATCTTTAATTTTAATATTGACACCAATCATAGGTTCATTAGCTTTATTTTTCACCGTACCTTTCACAGTAAACTCATCCAATGATTTGATGCTTTGAGCGATACTGGCAAATTTTTGTTCAGGGGCTTTTGAATTATACTTTACACTCAGATGACCATCCGATTCAAGTTTTTCCATCTCTTTGATCATTTTACCAATCTTTTTTGCAGCCTTTTTGCCTTGTTTGTCATTTTTATATATTACAAGGTACTTGCTGTTGTAAACGTTATATTCAAAGCCTGTTTCTCTCATCAGCCGTTTTATGGCGATATCAAAAGATTCTTCTCGTTTGAAATCAAAATTCACCTTTACATTTTTGAGTAGTTCAGTATCATAGGTAAAAAACACCTGATACTGCTCACTCATTTGATTGAGTACCTCAATCATGTCCTTTTCTGTCCCATCAGCCTCATAAGATGTCTTGACTGCCCCTGCCGTCAATAAGTGGACTGACGTTAAACCAAGAGTCATTCACCACATTCTGAGCTTTAAATGCTGATACATAAATAGTTTCAAAATTGGTAATTAAAAGTGAAATTTAAAAATTGGTTTATTTTGTTTATTGTCCTTAATATTATTGTATTCTGTATTTGGATTTTCCTATCAATTCTATTTCTAAACCTAATACATCTTCTAGCATTGTTATAGCTACATCCAGCTGTGCAACAGGAATTCCCGCTGTTATTTTTTTATTAGTCACTTCCTTATCTTCCACTTCAAACTCTACTCCATAGATTTCGGTTAGTTTTTTCAATACATCTATTAAGTTTGCTTCCTGAAATAATATGGCACCATCTTTCCATGAACTCACATTCTGAATTTCTTTTTGCTTTTGTGAAAATTTTAGCTCTTTCGATTTTGGAAAGTATCTCACAAAATCACCTGGTTTCAATTCTTTTGAGCTTTTGTTATTAAAGTCTGTAACTAATGAAATTTTACCTTCTTCCAGAAAAACTTCTACTTTGTCTTTCCTTGAGTTTACATTAAAAATTGTACCTTCCACTATGACAGAAAGACCTTTTGTGATGACTTCAAACTTTTGACCTTTTGTGATACCTTTAGCTACACTAAAGTATCCCTCTCCTTCGAGCCATACTTTGCGGTCTTCGGTATCATCCCAATCTTGTGAATATGTCAAAGATGAATTTGCATTAAGAATGACTTTAGAACCATCCGGCAAACTGACATTTTTGGTTTCTGCAAAATCTGTTTTAATTGTTGGATCGTTTGAGCCTATCCACATCCAAACAAAAATAGCACATATCAAAAATAAAAGGATGGCAGCGATCGATCTGGTATTCAAATATATTACCTTTCGTTTTTTTACATTTTCCAAAAGGCCAGCACTTATCTGAACTGGATTTTCGATTTTGTTCAAAATGTCAGCATACATTTGCGACGATGTTTCGGTCGATGGCTTTTCAAGCTGTTCAGAATTTTCAAAAAGTGACTCAACTAATTTATCCGTTCTTTCAGATACAACTTTTTTAAGTTTTTTTTCTTGCCAATTGCTATTTTCAGAATTCATATTTCTATTAAATATTCTAAATTATGATCAATTTTATTCTCAACCGCCACATCAAATCGCTGCTTAACATAAGTATATCCAAAATCTTGGATAGGTTTGTTTACTCAGTTTTGATTTTTTTTTAAATATTTTTTAATCCTAAGAAAAAGTGCAGTATAAGGTGGATATTTTGGAGATAAATATTCAGGACAGAAATTAGAAATAAAAATTTTCTGCAAAGAAATCAAACCATAAATCTACATGATGATCGAAGCTTGCAACTTCGATTCCATACATCAAGCATTTTCAATGCTTTGATTGCAAGCAAGATATTAAAAATTGCGCATCGTATTAATTGTTTAGATCTTTTTCATTATGTTATAGCAACATCTATTGAATCACAGATTCTTAAGATATAGGATCACAGATGCAATCTGCGACCATCGGCAGATGAAAACCATTTAATTTGTCCTGCAAGCACATTCATGGTGCTCATTGATATATGCGATACTTGATTTGCATAGTTTTTCTAAAACTTCGATATCGATGTCATCCAGTTTCTTAATATAAATACAAGCTTTACTTTTTTTAAATTTTCCCAATTGTTCCAATATCCCTATTTGCTCGTCAACGGGTGAAAAGACATACAATGAAAACTCAGCTTTGCGCGGTGAAAAGCCAATCAATGGTGAATCCCCTTCATGACCACTGGCATACTTGTAATGATAACTTCCAAAGCCTATGATCGTGGGTCCCCACATTTTGGGAGGATATCCTGACCAATCACTCATCAGGTCAATAAGCTTAAAACTATCAGCCTTTTTCTTTTCATTATCCACATATGAATTAATAAAATGGTCAACGCCGATATCCGTTTCTTTGGTTTTATTTTGAGTCATTGTTATTAAAAGTATTGACTTTGCAAAGATAAATTTTATTATTCTTCTTTTTCCTGATTTTTTCAGATTAGTTGAATTCATTTTTGGAAAATTTTAACTTCTATTTAGTATCACAGTATTGAACTTTTTAAGTTGCTTTAATATTTGTAATGGTGTAATCGTAGGAAAACATCAGGAATGGATTTTAAAATTATTGTTACTTTGCCAAAACGTACATTATATATTTGTACCGCAATAATGTTCTTTGTCTTGCAGGTTGACCTTAAGAGCCAATCCAAAGTCAATTTTCTGGAAGCAAATATCACATTGAATCAAGCTGTTGGATTTTTTGCCAGAAATATTACGCAGCCAAAAATAGGATTTGAAGCCGGATACCTGAGGCAAATAAAGATAAAAAGCCCGTTATTCTGGGGTATCAGTGGATATTATCACACATTGGGCAGTAGTCCTACATTTACCATCTCAGAGCAATTAGATTTTAATTGGGTAGATTTTGACTATAAGACGACCAGCCACCTTTTGGGCTTTAATGGCAAAATGCGCTTCTACCCCAATCTGCCATTAGGTAAAACCGAATTTTATGCAGAAGCCATTTTGGGGTATAAATGGTTGTTCACTACGACAAATAAAACCCTGACGAGCGATTCTGAATCTTCGGATTCCAATATGGAAAAGGGCAGTTTGTCCTTGACATACGGTGCGGCAGCAGGCATCAACTATCCTTTGACTCCATCTTTATACCTCAATATCAGAGGAAACTTTCTGCCCGGGCTCAGCAATGAATATTTTATACTCAATGAGTCCAGAAAATTAAAAACTACCACGCTGGATCTCTTTGATCTTAAAAGAAGTACTACAGATCTGGTGCGATGGGACATCGGGGTGACATGGCGATTTACGGGTGAGGATGACTGATGGGTCAATTTTTATTGTTTTACCCAATCAGTGAAGGTATGACCTACGCTTCCGACGAATGTTTCGAGCGGCGAATGATTCGAGCGATTCGAACGACGAATAAGCGGAGGATTCCCCTTTGGTCAGGGGTAGCTGGGCAAAACGACGAATGTTTCGAGCGACGAATGATTCGAGCGATTCGAACGACGAATAAGCAGATGATTCCCCTTTAGTTATACCGTTGATTTTATAATATTTGGCGGTGTTTTTTATTACCAAGTGCAAACAAATTTATATGTTTGCACTTGGTAATGGTTTTGATCTCGTGCGCAACTCTTCAATTGAGTTTTGAGACTCTTCCATTGCCTTTTTTATTTTATTTTCTGCTCTACGAGAAACTGGTGCGTTTTGCATCTTTTCCAGCTCTGATTTATAATCTGCGGTTTCTTTTTCCAACTTCTCTATTTGCTGATCTGCGTCTACTGGTTTGCTTTTTTGTGTTTTAGGTTTTGATGAATCGTATGCCTCTTTGTTTGTAAGCATACCATAGATTACTCTTGTTAACTTGTTCATTATTACACCTAAAGCATCGTTATAGGTCTTACCTTTCGCTCTTTGATTTGAATATATCTCTTTAAAATAAGGGTCATACATAATCGCATTTTTAGCTACCATGTATATTGTACCCCTATATGAACTACTTCCTTTTTTGCTCATTTTAGGTTTCTTTGATATATCACCACTTGTATGGTTTTCTGGGTGTACTCCAAAATAGCAACAAAGTGATGCGGCACTGTTAAATCGATTTATATCTTCTATTTCTATGCTTAATGACACTGCTGACTCGATGCCGCAACCAGGAATTGTGACTAAGAAATCCGCTAAGTCGTTGGCTCCGTGTTTAGCAAGCTCTGATTGAAGTTCTTTGATCTGGGTGGAGAATAAGTTAATAGTTTGGGCCAATGTTTTAATATTTAGCTCAGTAAGTATCGTATTACCCGACCCTGAATCTAGCTTCACCGCTTTTTGGATGGCCTCAGCCTTCTCCATGGTTAACCCTTTGATTTTAGCCAAAGAAGCTGTTTTCGCATTTAATATCTTTGCCTTTGATGGATACTTTTGAAGTAATTTATACATGTATTTTGGCATGCCATTTTTACTAAAAGTTAAAAGACCAGGAATACAACTATACACTACTTTCTCAAGTTGGTTGATATTTCTCGTCTTTTGTTTAATAAATCCTTGTATAGTTTTGTGCATCTGTTTCGCAGTATAAAAATGTAAGGATCTAGGCTTGGCTTTCTCTAGTTCCTCATAATTTTCAGATACATGCCTAGCTATAATTTCACTACTGATGGCGTCATTAATATTGCGATGCATATTCTTTTTGACTCATGATGTGTCCGCAACGGATTAATCCTGAACATGATGATTCGCTTATCAAAACTTACCAATTGATTATACCAATTGTTTTCATACCCACCGGTACTTTCAATAGCCAAATAGATTTTATCAATAGACAAAAGTGCCTGTGATAAGACTTTTTTGAGTTCATCAAGACCGGATTGATTATCAATAAAATTCATCCTGCGATTAGTAAATTCATTACCCTTCGAAATTAAACTGAAATCACAATAACCTTTACTTGCGTCCAGTCCTCCAAATCCAACTTTCATACATAAATTACTTTAAAATGTTTTAAAAAAAGTGTCAAGCCTTACATTCCCTTATATTATACGATATCAATGTATCAAGTTATACCTCATGATTAAGCTTGGCGAAAGGGACACTAAAGGACGATATCTAAGTATCAAGGGGTGTTCCCCTTCAACCGCCAAGTTATAAATTATTTGTTTATCTTGAAACCATTAATTTTTAAAATGCAAACATATAAAGGGGTCAGGGGTAGCGGGGCAAAACGACGAATGATTCGAGCGATGAATGATTCGAGCGATTCGATTGGCCGAAAAAAGGGATACACTCATGACTGATAACAAAACATCTGTTCACCTTTCACCGTTAGAACTCTGTAGTATAACCAATTCAAAGTATGCCATCCATAAAAAGTACAGACCTCGAGCCATCTGATGAGCTTTATGTCCACCAACAAATCATCTGTGATCCCAAACAGGCTCAGCTGAGGATCGATAAATTCCTTTTGGATCGTCTTGAAAAAGTATCCAGAAACCGAATCCAGAATGCCATAAAGATAGGGTGTATCCTGGTAAATCAGAAAGAGATCAAACCCAACTATAAGGTAAAACCAGGTGATGAAATATCACTGGTACTTCCATCCAACCCTGATGAAGAAACACCTTTACTACCCGAATATATCCCGCTTGACATCTTCTATGAAGACGAACATCTTATGGTCATCAATAAACCTGCAGGTCTGGTAGTACATCCTGGTACCGGCAACACAACCGGAACACTTGTGAATGGACTTCTATATCATTTTCAGCATTCTGATTTACCTCTACTCAAGGGCAACAAAGAAGACAGACCCGGATTGGTGCACCGCATCGATAAGGATACCTCGGGCCTCATCCTGATTGCCAAAACCGACTTTGCCATGACACATCTTGCCAAACAGTTTTTTGATCATACTGTCGAAAGAGAATATATAGCCTTGGTGTGGGGAGATATCACTGCTGATAATGATACAATCGTGGGTTATATAGGAAGACATGAAAAAGACAGGTTGCAGATGGCTGTGCATCAGGATGAAAACAAAGGCAAACATGCGGTCACTCACTACCAGGTTGTAGAGAGGCTATACTATGTCACACTTGTAAAATGTCATCTTGAAACAGGTCGTACACATCAGATCCGGGTGCACATGAAACACATAGGGCATACATTATTCAGTGACTCCAGATATGGCGGAGACCAGATCCTGAAAGGTACTATTTTTAACAAATACAAACAGTTTGTGGACAATTGTTTGGAAATCATGCCACGTCAGGCACTTCATGCCAGATGTATAGGTTTTGTACATCCGGTCACCGAAGAAAAGCTGTATTTTGAATGCGACTTACCTGATGACTTTCAGGGTGTACTCTCAAAGTGGAGAAATTATGTCAATACTAGAAAGGAAATCCTGGGTGATGAATAAAGTCAAAAGTAGCAATTCATAATAATAGAGTAACAGATCCGGAGCACAACTTTTGATTACCATCCTTCATTTTGATATTGGCGATATATGCATATACTCCGGTTGAAGCCATTCCAAATTTATTTTTCCCATCCCAGGCATCACCTGAATAAATTTTTTGTCCCCATCTGTCATAAATGCTGATGATAACATCTTCGATAGATTCTTCATTGCTGTGATAGGTAAATATATCATTTTGTCCATCACCATTCGGCGAAAAAATGTTTGGAAAATAAAATTTATAATAATCAAGATGAAGCAATACGATACTATCGCAACCTATGGCAGACTCAAAATGTACAATATATTCTCCTTTATTCCTGAATTTTTGGCTTCCCAATTGGTAGGTGGTTCCTTCAAATATTTTGGCATGGGCCGTATCAGAAATTTCACCCAAAACTTTTAATTCCAACTGAACTGTACTGTCGCAATTATTTTTTGACTTGAATTGATGGGTATAAATTCCTCCTTCAGTTAGCACCCTATTGCCAAACTTGTAGCTGTCATCATTGCATATAGTTTTGACGACACTATTCTGAAATGTGGGAATACTGTGTTCATATACAGTTGTTAGTTTGCAGGAAATACCATCCAGAATCCTGACCTGATAAGGACCTTCTCCATATATCTTTGATAGTTTCGGATTGGTTTCACCCAACAGTGCAATACCGTTCTTATACCATTGGTAGCTCAATGAAGGCCTTGATGGCACTTCAAGTAAAAAATTATTTGAGCATGGATGTTGCACCTCATTGATCTTAAATTCAAAGGATTCGAAATCAGCCAGAACCAAATTGTCAAAATAGTAATAAGTATTGACCGGACTCTGTACTTCAGGGCAATCAGGCCCTATAGCTATGGCTACTAGGTCTTCTTTTGGTGTAGTGGAAATAGTTGTTCTTATCCAGATATTTTGGTTACCTCCGCTTACATAAGTGGAGCCCAATCTCACCCAACCCGGGCCATTGGTCGGGCATCCAAGACCCTGATTTCCTACCCCAAATGGCAGATTTTTACAATCGGTAGTGCCAAATAATGTGACATTAATGGGAGGAGAATACAAATCATTGACAAAACCTATATAAAAATCAAACAGGTACTTTTTATCTTTCTCAAGTGGCTTGAGTAGACACGCACCCGCATATTCCTTCCAGTTGCGATCTGGGCTGCCCCCATTACCTCCTACCCTTCCATCTCTGAAACCAACAAATCCCTCACCATCAGGTAATGGCCGTGGTGGTGGGAATTCCGGCCATCCCATCCAACCGCAAGTATTAAGATAATCAGTGGTAGGTTCAGATGCCTGGATCCACACATTAGCACAATTTAACTGACTTCTGCCAGATGGGCAACATTTTTTATCTTCAAATGAAGGATTGGGAATCAGGGACTCCGGTTTTACAATCTGACAAATGCAATCAGGATCGTTGATATCAATCAGTCCGTCATTGTCATCATCCCGTGCATTGTCACATATTTCTGCCATGATTGATTCTGATAGTAAAAGGTCATAGGTACCATCCATCCAACAAATGGCAGTCAGGCATAGCCACTTGATGGAAAAAAGAGCAGCATTCGATCCAAATGGAAACCAATTCATCAAATATCTCAGGTTGTTGCGATTAATTATTGCCAAAATATGGACAATTTTAATCTTTCAATACTTTTATATGCATTTTTTTTTAATTTTCCATTCGTTTTAACAGAAAAGCAATTGAACCCCAAGTAAAATTTGTCAAAACTTACCAAAATGAATAACACAGCATCATTTTCTTCCCGAATAATATCCATCGACATCATGAGAGGATTGACCCTTTTTTTGATGCTGTTTGTCAATGATTTGTATATGCCGGCTGTACCCCAATGGTTAGGACATACTGAAGCGCAAACTGATGGTATGGGACTTGCAGATTGGGTATTTCCGGGATTTTTATTTATGGTTGGGATGGCTATTCCTTTTGCGTATATAATCAGAAAACATCATGGAGATACGGATACTACGTATTTCAAACATGTTGTGGTCAGATCCATGAGTCTGATCCTGATTGGTGTATTGATGGTCAACATAGGACGGTTAAATCCTGCTATGACCGGTATGCCAAAATATTTGTGGGCGTTATGTATTTATTTGTGTATCTTTCTGATCTGGAATGATTACAGATTAGTACCTGAAATAATCAGCAAGTACACACCCATACTAAAATCCATGGGATGGATCGGTTTAGCTACCTGCGTGTTTTTATTTAAAGCAGGGACACCAGCATCACCCGAGTGGCTTATACCCAGCTGGTGGGGCATTCTGGGATTGATCGGCTGGAGTTATCTTGTTGGATCTCTGGTATATTTATGGATCAAAGACAAGATTTGGGCATCGCTTCTGATCTGGATGGCATTTGTGGTGCTCAATGGCGCAGATTTGTCTGGTTATACGGCCTTTTTGGATAAGCTGAAACCCCTTTTTGGCGTCATTCTGGGTGGTAATACTCCTTCTATCGTGCTGGCAGGTCTATTTTCAGGCATATTACTGGATAAATACAGATCGAAGCCGGTTTATTTATTCATCACTTATTCAGTTATTGGAGTGCTGTGTATTATTGCAGGGTTTGTCCTACGAAACTGGTTTATCATTTCTAAAATCATTGCCACTCCCAGCTGGGCTATGATATGCAATGGTATAAGCTTTATTTTGTTTGGGATGTTATTCTTCTACATTGACTACCGAGGTTACAAAAACAGGTTCTCTATTTTCAGATCAGCCGGGGAAAACTCCCTTACAACCTATCTTGTTCCCGATATGATCTACTATATCATTTGGAGTATAGGTTTTCCGATGCTCATTTACAAAAATTCGACTATTCCACTGGTTGTCATTTTGGGGTCACTTTTATGGGCATTCATGATGATCAAGTGGTCTTCATGGTTGGCTAAAAAAGGAATAAAATTAAAACTATAAATATAAGACGCCTACACTGGCCTGTAGTTATCACCAGAAGCCATCGTTTTTGCAACAAGTCTATCTACCATCTTATCCGGAAGATATTGTGAAAGCAATTTGAACATCAACTTTTTGCGATGTACAAGATACCTTGTGGCAGGATCTTTAGACTCTAAAATTTTTATAATCAGTTGTGTGATATCTCCCACAGGCAATGCAGACTTTTCAGCATTGGCAATCATTTTGTCAGCTGCAGATAGTATCTCGCCATACTCGGTATCTTTATACTTATCGAGCGAACCCAGGCTTTTTTCCCATATGGCGGTTTTAATCGGACCAGGCTCGATGGCTACCACCTTGATACCAAACATAGCCAGCTCACGCCTGTATATATCTGTCATACTCTCCAACGCATGTTTTGATATACAATAAGCTCCGTTGAACGGCGCATTGAATAGCCCGGAAACAGAACTGATATTGATAATTCTGCCAGGCTGAAATCTTTTATCCACTCCCAAATATGACAATAACAGGTTGGTGATTCTACGCACGGACTTGACATTGACATCCAGCTGTGTTTCAAAATCATCTTCTGAAAGGTGTTGAAGTGGCCCGGGCATAGCTACTCCTGCATTATTGATGAGGCAAAAGAGGCCATTTTCCGCGAGCATAGGATATACTGACCCGATAGCACTCCTGCACTTGTCTATGTCCCTGACATCAAATTCAAGAATGGTGGCGTTTTCCTTAAATTTAGCCCTGAGCATCTCCGCATCTTCCCGCTTGCGCACTGTCCCTATGACATGATACCCCAAAGCATGCAAGCTGGCAAATGCATCATATCCTATTCCCGTAGAAACGCCTGTGATCAATATTGTTTTCATAAAAAAGGTTTTGATGTGAAGTTAAAGAAAAAGTAAATGGATTAAAATGTAAAGTAAAATAATAAAACCTAACACCTGGAACGTAACATCTAATGTCTTTAGGTTAATCCCAAAATTCCGCAAAATAAAACAGATTCAAACGAAATGTATATATTTACCGAAAATTTTTAGAATGCGCCAATTTATAATTTTGATTTTAACCATATCGTTTGCTACAGCAGGCATGTCGCAGAAGACATCATTTAAGATCATGACTCAGGAACAAAGATCTATATGGGTAGATAGTATGCTGGAATACAGAATAGAAAATATGTTGCCCGATCTCATGAGACGCAGTGGGATAGATATGTGGATCATCATATCCCGGGAGTACAATGAAGATCCTGTCATGAAGACGATGTTGCCTTCATCGTGGTTGTCAGCCAGGAGGCGTACGATCATGGTGTTTTATGATCCCGGGCCAGGTAAAAAATTAGAAAAAATTGCCATTGCAAGATATGACGTAGGCCGATTGCTCAAAGGTGAGTGGAACCTTGATGTCTATCCCGATCAGTGGGAAGCTCTTGTCAATGTGGTCAAAAAATACAATCCTGATAAAATAGGCATCAATACATCCGAGCATTTTGGTCACGCTGATGGACTCGTTGCTACCGAAAAAGAGCATCTGCTTGAAGCATTGCCGCAAGAATATCACTCAAAGATAATATCTGCAGAAAATCTTGCCATAGGCTGGCTGGAGACACGCAGCAGCATGGAACTAGAATTTTATAAAGAACTGTGTGCTCTGTCCCGAAGTATCATCATGCGTGGTTTTGACCCAAAATTTATCAAAACCGGAAAAACCACCACCGATGACATTGTATGGCGACTCCGCCAGTTAGTCACTGACATGGGTCTCGATGCGTGGTTTCACCCTACAGTATCAGTGCAGAGAGAAGACAAAACCAACTTTGATCATCTCCGCAGTTTTTCAGGAAGACCCAAAGGTCAGGTGATACAGTACGGTGATCTGTTGCATGTGGATTTTGGGATCACTTACAACAGGCTCAACACCGACCAGCAACAGCACTTTTATGTACTCAAACCTGGTGAAAAAGACATCCCACAAAGCATACAGAAAGCCTTTGCAACGGCCAACAGACTTCAGGACATCCTTACTGACCAGTTTGCCGTATCCCGATCCGGCAATGACATACTTGCAAAGACACTGCAGCGAGCTAAGGATGAAGGCATCACAGCATCTGTGTACACGCATCCTATAGGATTTCATGGTCATGCTGCGGGACCAACTATCGGTATGTGGGACCAACAAGGTGGTGTCAAAGGTCCGGGGGACTATGTCGTATATCCACATACCGCCTACTCCATAGAGCTCAATGCCGCATCAGAGATACCCGAGTGGGGCAAGGTCATCCGCATCATGCTGGAAGAAGACGGATATTATGACGGACAAAAGTTTGAGTATCTGGCGGGAAGGCAGCTCAAGGTATATCCGCTTCGGTTGAAATAATTTTCTTTTATTTGTGAATCTAATGGAGTCTGTCATAGCGGTCCGCTACGATACAATATCACAAGGCTTCCAGCCTGCATTGTTAATGATTCTTACACGCTTTCAAGTATTTATGCCCCGTGACGACTGAGCTTTTCCCTTTAAACGAATGATGTATCTATACCGACGATAATTTTTTTGAGAAAAATAATGTCTTCATTATAAAGACGACAAATGTTCATGACGATAAATGTCCTGATTTTAAATCACTTTAAAGACATGCTTTGATTCGTCCTTACTCAAAATCAATATGTTGGGTAGGTCATTCTTCGCATACCATTTTATTTTGAGTATAAAATAATACTTTGTCTAATTATACGGACTTTCCGATTTATTGGAAAACTGTTGGGTTAACCCAACAGTTGTGACCCTAATTTACCAATACTTCTATCTTTAACTAAGAAAAAATATGAGTGTATCCCAAAATTGCACTTTAATATAAAATTTTTAAGTTTCCAATTTAGTGGATTATCCTAGTAATTAAGAGATAAAGGGTGGGATGTCTCAAGCGTAGCTTGACAGGCTCTTCAGAGCCTGCCAAGCTATGCTTGTGAATGAGGGTAGCGAGAAGGTAATTTGGCTTTTCTTACCCCTGCCACTTATAGGGGAATCCTGCGCTTTTATTAGTAGAATTTGGGTGGGTCAGGAATGAGGGTAGCGGGAAGGTAATTTGGCTTTTCTTACCCCTGCCCCTAAAGGGGAATCCTGCGCTTTTATTAGTAGAATTTGGGTGGGTCAGGAATGAGGGTAGCGGGCAGTTTTCTTACCCCTGCCCCTAAAGGCCCCTAAAGGGGAATCCTGCGCTTTTATTAGTAGAATTTGGGTGGGTCAGGAATGAGGGTAGCGGGCAGTTTAAACAATTTTAATGCAAAAAAGGGATACACCCAAAAATCTCAGGTTTCCGTTTAATTACATTTTGTTGAAAGTGTCATTGACTTAGATTTTTGAAGGTGACAAAGCAGAAATAAACCAAAAAAAATTAAATTTGGCAATATAACTGATAACTATCAATTCGTTTTGTGGTCACTTAGTTTGCAGAGTGTCGCAAGAATAATCATATGACAAATCGCCAACAAGAAAAATTAAAACACATACCGATCAAATATAATATATCTTTTTTGCCATTTTTCTTTCCTATTTGCGTAAAAATGTTTTACATTTGCAGAGTGTCAAACTGACATTTACCCCGAATCAATTTTTTCTTTTTTTTCCAATTCATACCATCTGTACGTGGTCTGAAATAGTAGGTGTTATCAACAATCGGAATTTTAGGAATATATTTTATTAAATCATTAAAATCAAATTTAAGTTATGAGAAAGTTATTTACATTTTTTTTATTTGTGCTTATAAACTCTAGTATATTTAGTGCAACTTTTAGAACTTATATCGGCTACACGGTTAGTGGAAACACTTATTTTTTGCATGTTGATAGTGATCCTGTTTCTGGAGAGTATGGATTAATTGGACAATTAAGATACACTCCATCAGGTGGCGGTGGTGACCAAACAACAGGTTGGTCACTTCAGGGAAGTCCGACGCCCAATAATACAACTCAACGATATATTATATCTGTCACAATACCGCCTGGTGCAACAAATCTTCATTATGAAATCGCAAATCGAAATCAATCTGGCAATGATTACGGATGGACAGGATTTCAAGTCCTAAGCGGGCCATTACCAATAATAATTTCAAACTTTTCAATAAATGGAAATAACAGCAAAGCAAATTTATTCTGGTCCACCGCCTCCGAAACCAACAACGACTATTTCGAAGTGCTGCATAGCTCTACAGGCAAAGACTGGCAGATGTTGGGCATGGTCAAAGGTGCCGGCAACAGCAATACTACGCAGGAATACAGTTTTGTGCACAATACTCCAGCCAAAGGAAAATCTTTCTACAGACTAAGACAGGTGGACTATGACGGTAAGTATGAGTACTCTCCTATCCGATCAGTTGTAAGCCAGAGCGTCAGAAAAGAAATCAGCTTGGCACCCAATCCTGCTTCAGATCTCGTCTCCATCATTCATGATGGCAGCAGCACAACCTTTGACATCAGTATCAGAGACATCACCGGAAGGACGATCACTGAATATAAAAACTATAGCGCTGAGACTTTGGACATTTCTCTGTTGTCATCTGGATTATATACTATCACTATCACATCTGACGGAGAGACAACCACACAAAGATTGATCAAGGAGTAAGTTTCCCTTGTCATTATAAAAATCGAGTAAGAGACAAAGGTAATTAAAAAAATAGATTACCTTTGTCGTCTTCTCACCACCTATGTACTTACGTGTACGGCGGTTTCTTTAGGTGGATTTGCAGATGGTTGTAGTTGGAGACTAAATCGTAGTATCCAATCTTTGTAAACCACTCGTTATTCATCCCGATATTGGTGCCTGGAGTGTTTGATAGACGCCACCAGCCTTTGCCCTTAGGGCTGTCAGCCAGCTCAATTTCTCACTTACGCCTTGGCTCCTTAGGAATCTGACAATACCAATCTTGCGTTTGCATTGTTTTATCCTAAAGCATCTTATTCGTCTTTTCAGCCAGCTGTTGATTCTTTCTATCTTCGATTTCATTTCTGATCTCTTGAAGTATTGTAACCAACCACGCAATAAGCTATTTACTTCCTTTATCAACTGATCCAGACTGTCCCACGTCGACGTGATGTCAATCTTTAGCTTCGACTTAAGTCGTAATTCGCTCGGCTTACTTAGATAAAGGCGACCACCACCACCTAGACTATGACCTAAAACGCTACTTCATGTACTTTCCGTACTCCGCTCTTTCTACATTTACTTTCAGACGCATTTTCTTAGTTATGTATTCGCTAATGCTAACATATACCCGTTCGGCACTTTGTTTACTTCTTACAAAGATCAAAACGTCATCTGCGTATCTTACATAACTCAGTCCACGCCTAGCCAGTTCTTGGTCCAGTTCATCTAATACGATGTTGGATAACAGGACTCAGCGGGCTTCCTTGTGGTGTCCCCTTTATCCGTTGATGCGATACGCCACCTAACAGTATGCCACTACGTAGTATCTTTCTGATTAGGTCTAGTAATCGTTTGTCACCCATCCGTAAACTCAGATGCCACATCAATCGGCTATGATTCACTTCATCAAAGAATTTCTAAGTCGATGTCGACTACCGTGTCTTCCCTGTTTTAACGGTGACTGGGCTAACTTTAGTGCGCTCTCTGTTCCACGGCCTGGCCTAAATCCATGGCTGCTTTCCGTAAATGTAACTTCATAATCCTTACCATCACTTGGCTGATTGCTTGCTGTACAACTCGGTCTTTTATCGTCGGTATGCCCAGTAGCCTTTTGCCCCCTTTGGGTTTCGGTATCTCTACTCCACGTACTAATGAAGGGCGATAGTCTCCGTTTAGGATTTCTGTCTTTAGTGCTCCATGGTGCGTTCTAAACCATTTTCCGAACTCCTTGACATCTATTCCATCTACTCCCGGACTACCTGCGTTCGTTTTCACGTGTCGGTAGGCTTTTACTAGATCCTTAGCGACGCTATCTCTTCCAGTACGTTCATGTCTGTCTCTCTCTTGCCAGCATCTGGAAGTCCACTTGGACATACCTTTCCACTCCGTCGTACCATACGGGTAGTTCATCATTGAATAGGCTGCTATTATTTCCTTCTCCCTGTCCAGCAGGTTGCATTGGTTTAGCATTTTCCTTGTCCTTAATCATTGGCCTTTACCATTACTTTCAAAAAAAATTAACATCCTAAAGATTCGATCCTTCGCTCCACATCCATTACAGATGATTCTTCACTACTATGATCTCTGCTGACTTCCTTTAAATAGTCCTTTACTTCCCTTGCGCTTTGTTCCGTCTCAGGTCGCTATTTATAGGATCTCCCAAGGTAAGTTCAATCTCTTTCCGTGTAACTGACATATTTTACTACCATTGTTTACGTCCGACTATTGGGCTTCGCAATCTATTGCTCACTTACCCACAATGTAAGCCTTATAATATGTTTCTGTTCGTTCAATCACACTTTTGCCGCCTGCTTCCTTCAGATTCTCAATTACTCAAGACACCCTTGCTATTGGCTAACGATTCCTATCGGCTGGCTCGTCGAGGACTTTCACCCCTTAGATATTAAACATGCTTGGCGCACAACAAAAGCGGTGTAACACTCAAAAAAGTTTTACACCGCTTTTTTAATTAATGTGGCTCGCTATATAATTTAACATGAATTCGAGGATAAGAGAATTGAAGCTAATGTGGTTTAAGAGTATGTTTAAAATTTTTTTTAGTTGTAAATCAAGAGATTATGGTTCTGGCGATAAAATAATTAACGAATTTAGTGAACTAAATGAGGCGATTATTTTGAAGCCAGGTTCATAATATATTGATTTTAAGGCAATAAAAATTTAAACATACTCTAAGCTCAAGTCGATAGGAGAAAAATTGGGGTATTGATTTAATATATTAGACCATTTTATTAAAAGAAGGAGCGTTAGCTCTGACATCTTAGTAAAATGACTTAAATAATGGACAATAAGGGGCGTAGCCCTGATATCTTAAATGATGCTGAAATTGTTTTGAGATTACAGGGCTAACGCCCTGATTATATGTTTTGAGCCACTGATTACAAAGATTACCGGGCTACGCCCCTATTATCAAAACGGTACTGTAACATACCTTTACCCGAATTCACGTTAAAATACTTTAGGCCGATGAAGAAGGCAAATAAGGAGCGTTAGCTCTGACATCTTAGTAAAATGACATAAATAATGGACAATAAGGGGCGTAGCCCTGATATCTTCAATGATGCTGAAATTGTTTTGAGATTACAGGGCTAACGCCCCTGATTATATGTTTTGAGCCACTGATTACAAAGATTACTGGGCTACGCCCCTATTATCAAAACGGTACTGTAACATACCTTTACCCGAATTCACGTTAAAATACTTGAGGCCGATGAAGAAGGCAAAGAAGGAGCGTTAGCTCTGACATCTTAGTAAAATGACTTAAATAATGGACAATAAGGGGCGTAGCCCTGATATCTTAAATGATGTTGAAATTGTTTTGAGATTACAGGGCTAACGCCCCTGATTATATGTTTTGAGCCACTGATTACAAAGATTACCGGGCTACGCCCCTATTATCAAAACGGTACTATAACATACCTTAACCCGAATTCACGTTAAAATACTTTAGGCCGATGAAAAAGGCAAAGAAGGAGCGTGAACTCCGACATCTTTGTAAAATGACTTAAATAATGGACAATAAGGGGCGTAGCCCTGATATCTTAAATGATGTTGAAATTGTTTTGAGATTACAGGGCTAACGCCCCTGATTATATGTTTTGAGCCACTGATTACAAAGATTACTGGGCTACGCCCCTATTATCAAAACGGTACTGTAACATACCTTTACCCGAATTCAAGTTAATTTATAATTTTTATCTATTTAAAATAGTATTCAACTGATAGCCAATTGAATTGGGTGTATTTCATTTTTTCGCTTCACATTAAAAATCACCATTTTATTATTTCGCGATTCAGGCAAGATGCCTGTCTATATTGCATCGTAGCCGGAAGCTACGACGACAAACGAAACTTGATAAGAAATCGAGCAAAGGGCGAAAAAATGAAATGCACCCATTGAATTTTATCTCACATCAAGCAGCGCCAAAACACCCAATGTCAAATCACCGTATGGAAGTCCTTTTGATTTTTGGTAGTCAGTGACTGAAAGTTGGGTAGCCTGATCATACTGCCCATTGGCTGAAAGCGGATATCCTTGTTTGATCAACGCTTGCTGAAGCAAAGTGATGAGTTTTGGTGTACGGTTACGAGGGCAAACTATCCCTTCAGTTACTGTTGATGCTTCTTTGACAGTTACATTGACTTTTTCTTTTCTTATATCATATTCCTGAGTATTGTCAGGGCTTGGTAAAGTATAGAGATTCATTGTGATGGGTGGAATTTCCTGGATGACCTGAGTCATACAATCTTCAGGATTAGGTTTATCACAATCTTTGATCTTTCTTTTTACCAGTTCTCTTCTTCCTTCAGAAACTACAATTTTGCTAATCTTTACATTCAGACCAGTAGTATCTGACCCTGTAAAAATATAATGAGTTTTCTCAACTGTCTGTATGACCGGGTCCATTTTCAAATCAGCAGTACATCTGGCACTTCTTGATGACTGCGCGTGACAAAATACTGTCATACAAATACTTACAAATACTAAAATTGGGTTTTTCATTTTGTTTACAGGTTAATTACACATATAAAAAACAAAAATACGATTTAATGTCATGTGTACAAGATTTATTCGCAATATTTTATAAAAAATGTATTTATGAAAATGGCACAATCATGCCATGAGCCTTTATCTTTGCCTGATAATTAGCGATCATGAAACACATCCAAATATTTCTGTTTGTTTTTCTTTTTATTTTGTCCATCTTGTCATGTGCCACAAAAAAAGAAGTGGTTTATGTGCCGGTAAAATCACCGGACATTGTCAAAAATTTTTATACCGATATCGTCATCAACTACAAATTAGATAAAACCGGCATTACTGATACTTTCAACAATGCCATTACTGACATTTTTAAAAGTAATTTTGATATACCGGAGTATGATGTAAAAATGACGCTAAGTAAACCAAAGTCTGCTGCTGTGGAGATAGAAGGAAAAAGTATTTTGGTGATGGTACCTGTGACAGTAAATGTGGAGAAAAAAACATTTCTCACCGATCTTAAAGCAAAAGGTAGTCTTGAGATGAGTTTTGTAACAGATCTTGATCTTGATAGTATGTGGAATATGAAAACAAAAACAAGTCTTTCATTTCACAGATGGATAGAAAAACCAAAACTTTCAGTGGCAGGCCTCAACATACCTATCGAAAATATCTCTGATATCATACTGAAGAAAAGTAAACAAAAAATCGAAGAAAGTATAGACCAATCTGTGAATGACAACTTTTCAGTGCGTCAAAAAATGAAAGAAAATATGGCCATGTTTGATCAGCCCATGCTGATGGATTCAGCTGCATGGCTCAATATCAAACCTGAAATGATACATCTCAATAAAGTACGCAATGGCAGAGTGACTTCATCCGGCAAGATTGGCATCAAAGGGTATTCTACTTTTTCAACCTATAAGCCAAAAGCCAATCTGGTAAGTCAAAATCTTCCAAAACTGTTTTGGTCAGAAGAAATCCCGGATAGCTCCGTCTTCAGGATTGTGAGCAACATCCGCATGGCAGATATCAACCCTGTCATAAAAGCCAATCTGGATGGAAAGACATTTACCACAGGAGATAAATCCATCACGCTCAGCAATATCATCACCAATTGCGACTATGAATTCCTTAGGGTGGTGACAGATATCTCAGGTTCTGCCAATGGTACACTCATCATCAAAGGCAAACCCAAATATGATGCTATTGCCAATAGCTTTTATATGGAGAATGTAGATATACAATTCAAAACCAAAAATGTCATCCATAAAGCGGCTGCCTGGATAGCAGAAGGCAAAATCCGCCACGAACTGGAAAGCAAAATGAAGTTTAATATCAATGATGCACTTAAAGATGTACAAAAAAACATAGATGACCAGTTGAAGGAGTTTAATAAAACATACGATATGGAAATGAAGATAGGTATTGGTGGTGCTGATGTAGAAAGTTTCCAGCTGAAGCCCGGAGAGATAGAAACATTGATGAAAACAAAATTCTACCTAGAAATCAGAATCAAGGATTTCAGGTCATTTGGGAAGTTTTGAATTTGAAATTTCTTTATGTAGGGTGCTCTGTCCAATCAATCGATGTGGTAGATAATAAGATTTACCCTAACACTTATCAGCAACATCATGGAACGACCTGCATGGGAATAAAAGAATTCAGGTAATTTTACCCACATAACTCATAAAATGAAAAAGGAAATTAAATCACCCCTTGTTAATTGAGATTTTTGACAAAAAATTGATTACATTTGTATCAGGGATATACGCCATTTGGCGTCAATCCTCTCGTTGAACAAACCTAAAAATAAATATATCTAAATATCAGTAAGACAAGTTATTAGGCATGGTATTTGGCCTACCAGGTATAATTAAATAATAATAAAATGATACCTGTACACAACCACCTGAAGGCTTATGAGGAGCGACTGATATTGCTCAATTCACCAGTTAAAAGCCGGATTTCTTACCTGACAATATTGAGGAAGTATCTCCAATATTGTAACGCTCAACACATTGAAGATGCATTTACAGATCCTGCTGTAAAACAATATCTTTTATATAGATACAGTCAAAAAATGGATTGGAAAACCATCAATATGGATTACTCATCCATTAAAAAATACTTTGTTGAAGTACTTCAAAAAGCGTGGAATACCCCGATGTTCCCACGACCCAAAGTAAATAAAGAACTGCCCAATGTCATATCAAAAGAAGAAGTACAAAAGCTCATTTCGCACGTACGCAATCTTAAATACAAAGCCTTATTCATCTTCCTATACGCTACGGGGATGCGCATAAGTGAGGCCTTGTCGGTCAAGGTAAAAGACATTGATTCTGATAGACTACAGATCAAGATAGATAAAGGCAAGGGTCACAAAGACAGATATGTAGATGTACCGATGGAATTGATAGAAATATTAAGACAATATTACAAAATCTACAGACCTACAGACAGACTTTTTTATGGGGAGACAACACAAGATGTACTGCCCGAACGCAACATACAGCATGCCATGAAACGAGCTAAAGAGAAAGCAGGCATCATCCATGATGTGAGCCCACATACATTGCGTCATTGCTACGCTACCCATCATATGGAACATGGAACGAATATTGTATATATACAGAAGATGTTAGGTCACACCAATCTAAAAACGACCTCGATATACCTTCATTTATGTGTAAACTTTCAGAGTCAAAGCATAATCCATCCGATTACAACGATCCAAATCAGTCTGATGGGCCATTCACAGACATAGGATCACTATTTAGAGCGTACAAAGAAGCATATATCCACCTATACAAACCGCAGAAGCACGAGATCAAATTTATCAAAGATGTAAGTAAATGTAAAACACCCGCGCTCGGAGGGATAGTGATAAGTTGTAGGAGTTGCAAAAAGAAGACCTACTTATATAAGTCATGTGGCAATAATCAGTGTCCAAAATGTCAAAGTATAAAACGTATACAATGGCAAGACAAGCTGGCGAGCAAGATGCTTAAATGTCCCTATCAGCACATCATCTTTACCATACCTCACGAGCTAAATTATATAGGAAAAGGCCATCCAAAACTATTGTATGGCGTGCTATTTAAGGCAGCTTGGCTCACCATAGCTCAACTGGCAAAAGACCCGGAACATGTAGGAGGTACACCCGGAATGACAGCCGTGCTGCATACATTTGGCTCAGATCTCAAACACCATATACACCTGCATACCCTGGTCACCTTCGGAGGTGTAAGCAAGGATGGCAAATGGGTATGGCCCAAACGAAAAAATAAAATCGCACCGTATCGCAAAATATGTAGCACCTTCAAAACCATCTTTATCAAAGAGCTGGAAAGTCAGCTGCAGAAAATCGATCCATCGTATTATCAAACAGTAAAAGGCATAATCAATAGTACCAAAGAAGTGAGGTGGTGTGTACACAACACGCCACCTACTGCTCATACCAAAATCATCGAAGAATACCTAGGTCGATACATATGCAGAATAGGAGTAAGTAATAAAAAAATACAGTATGATGAAAAACAACAGATCGTAAAAATGGAATACAATGACTACACAAATCAAAAACCCAATGAAGCAGCGCCTAAAGCGATCAAGCAACTCGACCCCATAGTAGCCATGCGACAAATCATGATACATGTCTTACCTCCCAACTTTCAAAAAGTAAGAACATATGGCATCATGACCAAATCAAAATCGGAAAAAATAAAAATAACAATCCCAGAACTCATCAAAGAAAATGGTCAAACGATAAGGACATTGTTCCAGATAGTAAAAGCCTTACTACAAATACCAGACGAAGAAGAAATAAAATGCGTTTCATGTCAATCCACAGATAGTGAGATAGAAATTATAAAACCCGATGCTGAATGGTATAATAAACACATCCGAGGAGAAGGTAGAAACAAATCGCCTGCACAAACACCCAAAATAGTACCAATAGACCCCAATGCTTCATCGAGGCCTGAGGTATCTATGGAGACAAAAGTCAAAATCAAGGTCGAACACGCAAAAATCTAATCAAATCTTAGGTTAGGAAGGTAAAACCAAAAGCTATTGCAAAAGATTAATGTCTAAAACTCAAAATTATAGCCCAAAGCCATTAAAAAATAACTACTACAATCAAAGCAAATCCCATATACGGCTCGTTTCAGGCCGTAGGATTAAAAGATTTCATTGTTTGTATAATAAATAAATTGGCTATAATCCAACGGTCTAAACTTAAATATCTACAAATTCGCTTTGAGATTTGTGCAATTAATTTATCTTTGTACAGGCGAATTCGTAGATATTCCTTTGAGTTGTAGGCAATTCTAAAGACACCCAATATGCAAATAGACCAAGAAGACTTATATAGATTACTTTATGAACAAAAATGGGATGAAATAATTCAAGTACTTTATGAAAATAAAGACCTTATAAAAAGTGATGCATTACTTGAAAGAGCAAGCAGTGTGTTTGAAGAGCAATTTACCAAAAACATAGACAATTTAGTTTTACCAAAAGATACTGTACTAGAAATTCTTGAGAAATTATTTCTTTTGCACAATGGAAAATTCTATGTGTTGGATAAAGACAATTATAAAACTATTGTACTTTCAATAATAAAAAGAAAATCATTAAGCGAAGCATTTAATTATGCCAATGAGTTTCCATATGAACCAATTTGCAGAGAGATAATTTCTAACTACAATATACAAAAAATAAAACAAGAAGGTTATAAACTTAATTCACCACACGACTATTCAGAGAATTGGGTAGAAATTTATAATAGACTGTTTGAATTAATAAATGACCCTGACCAAGCAATATATTTTTCAGGACCTAGATTTATAAAAGTAGTTCAAGAAACAATAAAATACTTCCCTGACTATGCACAATTTATTGAACAAAGAAATAATCAAGGGAAAAGTACTAGTAGAAAAGTATTTTTTTATGACATATTACTAGGAATTGAAACTGACGAAAGAAATAAAATACTGACTAGGTTATTAGAAATATTAAAGCCCTTCAAAGAAGACGAAGTAACAACTATTGAAAGTCTTATTCAAGGAAAGAAAATTACAAAAATTAAAAAAGAGAATTTTCTTATTGAAGATAAACCAAATATTTTTATCTCATATTCTTGGGATAGTGAAGAACATAAAGAATGGGTTTTAAAAGTAGCAAACGATTTATGTAACCAAGGAATAAATGTTATTTTGGACAGGTATTATCTTAATTCGGGTAAAAGCATTACTAAATTTGTAGAAAATCATATTGAAAGCGTTAATAAAGTTGTAATAATTTTCACAAAAAATTATAAGTCAAAAGCGGATAAACGACAAGGTGGAGTCGGACACGAATATTCAATTTTAAATCAAGAGTTGTATGATAATCAAGCAGACAGTGAACGAATCATACCAGTTTTAAGAGAAGGGAAACCAAAAGAAAGTATACCAGCGTATATGCGACAATTAATTCGATTAGACATAACAAACGATTCGAATTATGACAATTGGTTTGCAGATTTGGTAAGAGAAATATATGATGAACCAGTTATAAGAAAACCCGAAATAGGAAAAAGAACGATTAAATAAAAAAGAACTGCCTACAACAGGGGTTCCTATGTAAAGCCTCCCAGCCCGGGACAAAGATAATATGTTAATTTTATTTACGGCATAATTTTATTGTTTTTTGACTCTATACTCAGGCTCCTATATGTAGCTGTCATTTCTGACACTACCAGCATCGGTGTGATAATAGAGACGTAAAATATCAGCTTCCTGCTTGGCGATGTAGCAGTTGACTTTTCAGTCTCCTCTACCACGGCTGTTTTAAAGTCTGATATGCTCTTTAATATTTGAGTAATAAAGTGATTAATTGTATTTTTGCGACGACAGTATAAACGGACTGGAGCTCTGCAGAGGTGCAACTTTATAGGGATAATACTGTTGGGTGACGGAATACATTCGTCTGAGCTGATACTTTTTTGTATCAGCTCATTTAGACGAATATTCCAGCGCCCCTTATGCCTTAAAAAACCTATGTCGCTCATGACGTCCTTTTTGTTTGTTTTAAAAAGCCAGCTTCCTGCTTGGCGATGCAGCAGTTACTCTATTGAACAACCCTACCACCCATGTTATGAAGTCTGTCTCACTGTTTTTATATTTCATCTTCCATTACTTCTATATCTTCTGGTAATTTAATCTTATTATCTAAGGTAATGTTCTTATTAATTTGATATGGTTTGCCGCTTTTGATTACTGAAAGTATTCTTTTAGCCATTTTGTGAGCCACTTTGACGATGATACACTTTGGATTTTTGCCAAAATGTGATTTGTAATATGCCTGTATCTCAGGATCTTTTCTGATGGCAATCCATGCACTCTCTATGATGTAAGGCCTCAAGATAGTATTGGCCCGAGGTGTAACACCTAAATTGCTTTCGCTTCCGCCACTATTGAATATACCAGGCACTACTCCTATGTAACTACTGAATTGTTTTTCATTGTCAAATCGACGCAAATCACCACACTCAGAAAGGATAGCTGCAGCGAGAAATCCACCGATGCCAGGTATGCTTGTCAACAAGTAATAATCAGTGCTTATATGTTTACGACAATGTGCTCGCAATAGATTACCGCCATTGAGATATTCAGAGTGAAAGAAATTCAAGGTCCGTAGTTTACTCTCCATAGACTCTTTGCCGCATGTGGATGTCCACTTCAGTTCACTTAGCCATTTTTTAAATTCTATCGTCCAGTTGACATTATCAAATTCAGGTGGTATTTTGATGCCATGAAAGAGTAGCATACCTTTTATATGAGACTTCACCCTTCGAAGCTCCTTGGTAATGTTGGTTCTCTGGCGCAGCAAACTGCGAAACTGCTCTTGCTCCTCAGTAGGGATATGGATGGCCTTGAGATTGTTTTTCTGAAGTTGTTTACATAAATTCCGACTATCGATTTTGTCCGTCTTCTGATAGTTTTGTTTGTCCATCCGCGGCACATCAGCCGGATTGACCACTGTAACTGCCCAACCAAGATTCAAAAAATATCTTGCTGCACTGAAACCACAACACCCGGCTTCATAAGTCATCGCAACTTCGTGAGTCGGAAAATGAGCAGCCACATAATCGTACAATACGTCCGGATCTGGTGGCATGGAGAATGTTTTATGATCAAATGACTCCGTCCTGATAGAAACTGACCAACTTTTCTTGTGAATGTCGATCCCAATAAATAACTTTGTGTCAATAGCATTTTGTAAAGGCATAATCTTGTTTTTAAATCGTCAGAAAATTTTGAGCTAAGATATGCTTTTACATAGATGCTTGCCAAAATGGGGGCAGAAGTGGTAAATTGAACATTTGGAATTCTATTGAACTTTTGTACTAAATTTGAACATTGGTACTTTGAAATCCCCACTTCGGCAAGCCCCAAACCGTTACATCAGATTATCATAAAAATATTTGTTCCATATAAAGAAACTATTGTATATTTGTGAATGAAAAAGTTTTCAAAACCCATAAAAGTTAAATTGCTTGACGAAGCAACTAGTTACTTCGATGAGAGATGAGATTGAAGAAAAAATTAAATCAAAATTCTTCAAATCTTTCGAAAAAGTAGAATCAGGACATAAAGGAAATTGGTTCAAACATTTAGAAGATGAAATCTGGGAATTTAGAGAACGTGATTCATCCAAATTTTATAGAATTTTTGCATTTTGGGACCCAACTCTAGTCAAGCAAACACTAATTGTAGGAACACATGGTTTAGATAAGAAAACTAATAAAACTCCAAGGCATGAAATTGAAAAAGCCAAACGAAGCATGAACAAATATTTTGAACAAAAAAAAGATAAAATATGAAACTCACAAGTGTAGAAGAATTAAAAGAAAGGCATTTAGGCCAAATCGGAACACCTAAGCGTGATAAGTATGAACAAGAGCTTAAAATTGAGTTGCTCGCTGAAGAAATAAAAGCTTTGAGAATTTCGAATAATTTAACCCAAGATCAATTGGGTGAATTAGTTGGTGTGCAAAGAGCTCAAATCTCTAAGTTAGAAAATGGTAAATCAAATATAACTATAGGAACATTATTAAAAGTGATGAATGCTCTAAAAGCAAAAGTTAGTTTTAATGTAGAAAAATTAGGAGAAGTTCAAATGGTGCAAAATTAAAAACCTGATGTAACAACGGCTTTGATGATAGATTCGCTATCGCTTCATCCATCGCATAGCCTTGGACGACGTCATGGGCAATCATATCGAACGACACAAATTAAAATCTTATACCATGTTTAAAAAGACCATTTTACCCATTTTACTTGCGACAATTTGGATTAGCATTTCCGAATTTGTCCGCAATACATTTTTATTGCACAATTATTGGACAGAACACTACCAAAATTTGGGGTTAACATTTCCGGAACAACCAATCAATGGAGCAGTTTGGGGAGTATGGTCTTTGTGTTTTGCAATAGGTATCTACATTATTTCAAGAAAATTCTCACTCATGGAGACCACTTTTCTATCTTGGTTTGTAGGTTTTGTATTTATGTGGTTAGTAGTTGGAAATATGGGTGTACTGCCTTTTGGAATATTACTAATTGCCATTCCTTTGAGTTTATTGGAAGCGTTTTTGGCAACTTTTATCATTTTTAAACTTTCTGACAAGAAATGAATTTAAGCCAAACAGCCTTACGAGCCATCGAAGCTTATGGCGGTGCTGACCTATGGACAAGTCATAAATTTGTTGAAGCAAAAGTTTCGGCAAAGGGACTTGCATTCACCATAAAACAAAGACCATTTTTTGAACACGCTAAAATAAAAATGGAAATTGAAAGGCCTTTTTCAAGAATAACACCAATAGGAAAAGATAAAAGTATAACAGGTATTCTTGACGGCAACGATGTGAGATTGGAAAACGTAAATGGCGATACCATTTCAGAAAGAAAAAATGCAAAAGAAGGTTTCCCCTATGGTCGTAGACTGTTTTATTGGGACGACCTTGATATGGCTTACTTTGCCCATTATGCTTTTTGGAACTATTTTACCTTTCCATATTTATTAATGAATGACCGTATTAAATGGACTGAAAAAGAAGAAGGTGTTCTTTCTGCAATATTCCCAGACAATATTCCTACCCATAGTATGAAAGAACAAGAATATTATTTTGACAAACAAACAGGACAACTATATCAATATAATTATGCAGCCGAAGTAATAAGTGGTCTTGCAAAAGCGGCTAATGTTGTAACAGCGCATAAACAGTTTGAACAAGGAATTTTTCCATCTTCAAGAAAAGTAACACCTCAAAACGGCAAAGGAAAAGCACTAAAAAGACCGACTTTGATAGACATTACTATTCACGACTTTAAACTGACAAATAATGAATGGTAACAGTATGCCTGCCTATGACAACTAAGTTTTCATCGTATCCGGAGCACAAGCGATGACTCGAGTGTAGCAACTGATGAATGCCATTAATATAAAGTGGAATAATATGAATAAAACTCTGTTGAACCCTGCCCTCTCGCTTTCAGTTTGTATAACAAACTGCACAAATTCAATTTTCCTTCCTCGCTACCCTCATTCCCTTAAGAGCCTGTCAAGCTATGCTTGAGACGACCTGCCCAATTCAACCATGTTTTTACCGTTTATTTAAAAGAATTCTAAAAAAGTGCAATTCCATCTATCTCACCATAACACCTTGATTATCAATTATGAAAACCCCCGCTATTGGGGTGTATCTCAAAATTGCACTATATGATATAATTTTTAAGTTTCTAATTTAGTGTATTATCTTAGTAGTTAAGAGTTAAAGGGTGGGTCGTCGCTTTAGGGAATGAGGGTAGCGGGCAGTTTAAACAATTTTAGTGCAAAAATGGGAAACCCCAGCTATTGTAATATACTTTTTTCATAAAGGCTTCTTTCTTACCAAGGACAAGTTAGCATCAAATATCTTTATTAGAGAAAATAACTTCTATTTTGTTATACACACTCGCTTTCAGGTGCTCCTTCGCTAGAATATCAATTTTTTATGAATTTAAGTTAGTCCAGCTAAATGTTGAATCTGATAAATGATGAAAAAACTTGCAGAAGCAGAAACAAACTCAACAAAAATTTGGAAAACAGATTGATTCTCCTTACTTTTGGCAATAGTAAGGTGACGGACAGAAATACAGTGATGATAAAGCTAATCAAAAACGCAGATAAAGTAGGCAAAGCCGTGTACAAACGTATAATAAACGTTAAATAACGGTTTTAAAATTTACATATCATTAACAAACATTCGTATATTTATATATTTAATATGATCTGAAAATCAAGGAGTTATGAGTGGGTTTGGTCAAGGTGAGTTTCGCTTATTAAATAGGGGGGGGGGGGGGGGGGGGGGGGGGGGGGGGGGGGGGGGGGGGGGGGGGGGAAATAGGGAGGGGGGAAGGGGGGAAAGAGGGGGGGCAGGGGCGACGTTCTCAGCAATAAAAAAAAAGAAGAAGTATTAATAAATATAACTAATCACGATGAAGGAAGATTTAATTGACATCTATTACCATTCTGAGGATGTTGGAATAAGAACCTATAAAATTAAGTATACAGCTGAAGTAACGCACAAGGGGCTAAAAGATTACAAGGTATTTACTGCTTACGATGATGACATCCTGGAAAATAAGGTGCAATCTCATGTTGCGAAACTTGAAGAAAAGTGGGATAAAATAGTTTCAAAACAGAATGTTGTAAACCATCAAGTCGCAAGCCAAAAGGAAGCAGAAATCATAACCCAAGCGGCAATAAGGTCTTTGGAAGCGGTTGATAATTTACTCATTCATACTTTGAGTATTGATGATACAATTGATTGGGAAACATTGAAAGATAAGACGAAATTCAAAGAGCCCAACCCTGAAAACGAGTTGAGTAAACGAATTAATGCCATTTCAGAACCAAAGCCACCAGTTATAGAAGGCTACCCAACAAGTCCAAGAGAGTTTGATTATGAGCCAAAATTATCTTTTTTTGACAAACTCATAAAGTCAAATAAAGATAAAAAAATACAGAATTCGAAAGATGCTTTCGACCGAGCGGTTTTGAAATGGAATGATGACTGTTTACAAATTGATAAGCAGAATGAGGCAAGAAAAAAGAACAACGAACAGCAAAAGGCTGAATTTGAGGCAGCAAAAGACACCGTAAGAAAACAACTTACAAATGAAGTCATAGCATGGCAAAAACGGAAGACTGACTTTGAAAACAAACAGGAAAAGATAAATAAAAAAGTTGATGAGTTGCAAGTTAAGTATTTGAGTTGTGACCAAACTGCAGTTTTAGAATATTGTGAATTGGTTTTGAATAATTCGCAGTATCTTGATAGTTTTCCAAAGAGTTTTGAACTCGACTACAATCCTGAAAACAAGATTTTGGTGGTCGAATACTCTTTGCCTACGATTGAAGACTTGCCCACGTTGAACGAGGTAA